>NZ_CALIND010000075.1:0-12113 GCF_938045175.1 uncultured Tepidimonas sp. | reverse complement strand
GCCCGCAGTACCACTTCGACTCGATGTGGTACCTGCGCCGGGTGTTCGAAAACCGCAACTTGCGGCTCAAGCCGGGTTGCGGCTGGCTGCCCGGTGATTGGCTGTTTGGCGATGGCCTCAAACGCAGCCTGCGCGCGCTTGCCGGGGACACGGTCGATCTGGGCGGCTATGGCGAGCCCAAGGGCTTGACCCCGCTGCGCCAGTTGGTACGTGACCTGTTGGCCGAGCAGGAAATCGTGCTGACCAGCGATCAGGTGCTGCTGACGCACGGCTCCAGCCAGGCGATGGACCTGGTGGCGCGCCGTCTGGTGCAGCCGGGCGACGCCGTGCTGGTGGACGAGCCGGGGTATCCGAACCTGCTGTTTTCGCTGCGTTTTTTGGGGGCGCGCCTGATCGGCGTACCGCGCACCCCGCAGGGTTGGGATCTGACGCTGCTGGAGGAGCGCATTCAGGCGCACCGACCCAAAGTGTTTTTTACCCAGCCGCGGCTACAAAGCCCGACGGGATCGGTGGCACACCTGTCGCATCTGCACCGCGTGGTGCAACTCGCCGAGCGTCACCAACTGTGGGTGGTGGAAAACGACATCTACGCCGACCTGGACCCGGAGCCGCGCCCTTCGCTGGCCAGCCTGGACCAGCTGCAGCGCGTGGTGCACATCGGCAGCTTCTCCAAAACCATTTCGCCCAACCTGCGCGTGGGCTACGTGGCGGCGCACCCGGACGTGCTGGAGGATCTGGCGCAGCTCAAGATGATCTCGGGCCTGACGTCGTCGGAGTTTGCCGAGCGCCTGGCCTATGGGGCCCTGATCGACGGGCGTTGGCGCAAGCACCTGCGCGCGCTGCGCCAGCGCTTGGCCGAGGCGCACCAGCGCACCACAGAGCGGCTCGAGCGCCTCGGATTCCACCTCTTTGCGCAACCCCATGCGGGCATGTTTTTGTGGGCACGCCATCCGGCCATCGAGAATGCCTCGACCCTGGCCTATCAGGCCGCGGAGCAGGACATCCTGCTGGGGCCCGGGCACCTGTTCGGGCTGGACCTCTCGCCCAGCCCCTGGCTGCGCTTCAATGTCGCCTTCTGCGAGGATGAGGCGCTGTGGCGCTTTCTGGCCGAGGCCACGGGCACGGGGTGCCCACCCGCGTGAGTAGCGGCGCTCGCCGACACGCGTTTACACCGCCCAGGTGGCGCCGTGCTCCGGCACCAGCGCTGGCCAGCGCAGTTCGCGCTCGATGCGGCAGCGCAGGGCGTCGGCGGCATCGGCTTCGCCGTGGGTGACGAAGACGCGGCGCGGTGTGCCGGGGATGGCGCGCAGCCACGCCATCAAGCCGTCCGCGTCGGCGTGGGCCGAGGCGGTCATGAGCTGAACCACTTCAGCCTGCACGGGCCAGTCTTGGCCGTGGATGCGCAGCGTGGTTGCACCGCGCAACAGGCTGTCGCCCCGGGTGCCGGGAGCCTGGTAGCCGGTCAGCAGCACCATGTGGCGGTGATCGCCCAGGTAGAGCTTGAGGTGGTGCAGGACCCGCCCCCCCGTGGCCATGCCGCTACCGGCCAGGATGACCTTGGGGCCGTGGTGGCGCGCGATCGCTTTCGACTCGTCAGGGGTGCGGGCCGCGTGCACGGCCTGCGTCATGTGCTGCACCTGCGCCGCACTCAGGCGGTGCTCGCCCAGGTGGCGGGCCAGCAGCGCGGTGGCCTGGATGGCCATGGGGCTGTCCAGGTACACGGCCAGTGCCCGGGGCAGCCGTTGTTGGCGCTTGAGGACATCGATCGCGTGCAGCAGCGCCTGCGCGCGCCCCACCGCAAAGACCGGCACGACCACCGTGCCGCCGCGGGCGGCCGCGCGCGCGAGTGGGTCGGCGATTTCATCGATCAGATTCCCCGCGGGGTGCAGCCGGTTGCCGTAGGTGGACTCGACCACCACCGCATCCGCCGCTGGCGGGGGGTCGGGCGGAAACATCAGGGTGTCGTCCGCCCGACCCAGGTCGCCCGAAAACAGCAGCCGGCGGCCACCCACCTCGATCAGCACCGACGCCGCGCCCAGAATGTGGCCCGCGCCAAAGAACTGCACCTGCCAGCCTGGGATCGGCTCGAAACGCTGGTACAGCGGCTGCGGCCGCAGCAGCCGCAGTGCGCGTTGGGCGTCTTCTACTGTGTACAGGGGCAGTGCCGGCGAGTGCTTGGAAAAGCCATGCCGGTTGGCAAAGGCGGCGTCTTCTTCCTGCAGGTGCGCGCTGTCGGGCAGCAGGATCTCACACAGGTCGCGTGTGGCGTGGGTGCACCAGACTTTGCCGTGAAACCCCTCGCGCGCCAGCACCGGCAGATAGCCACTGTGGTCGATGTGGGCGTGCGTGAGCACCACGGCCCGGATCTGGTTGGGCACGATCGGCAACGGCGTGCGGTTGCGCAGGCGCAGCGCTTTGTAGCCCTGAAACAGTCCGCAGTCCACCAGCAGCGCGTCACTGCCGTGTTGCACCAAGTACTTGGAGCCGGTGACGGTGCCGGCGCCGCCTAGAAACTGTATGCGCACGTCCATGCGTCCATGGTAACGCACGGCGCAACAGCGCCCGTGGCTGCGTCAGCGTGGCGGCGGGCGCCACAGGCGGCGCAGGGCAGAGGAGGCCCGCCGTTGGACCTCGTGCCCCTTTACCCGAAAAAATCGCGGGCCTTCTCGAACCAGCCCTTTTCGTTCGGGCTGTGTTTGTGGCCGCCTTTTTTGAACGACTCGTCCAGCTCCCGCAGCAGGCGGCGCTGGTGCTCGGTCAGTTTGACGGGCGTCTCGACCGCGATGTGGGCGTAAAGGTCACCAGGGTAGCTGGAGCGCACGCCCTTGATGCCGCGGCCGCGCAGGCGGAAGGTCTTGCCATGCTGCGTGCCTTCCGGGATGTCGATGGTGGCCTTGCCGTCCAGCGTCGGCACGTCCACCTCGCCGCCCAGGGCTGCCGTGGTGATGCTGATGGGCACCTGCACGTGCAAGTCGTCGCCATCGCGCTCGAACAGCTCGTGCTTGCGGATGCGGATCTCGATATAGAGGTCGCCCGGTGGGCCGCCGTTGCGCCCCGGCTCGCCGTTGCCGCTGGAGCGGATGCGCATCCCGTCATCGATGCCCGCGGGAATCTTGATCTCCAGCGTCTTGTGGCGCTTGATCTTGCCTTCGCCGCGGCAGGTGGGGCAGGGCTCGGGGATGATCTTGCCGCTGCCATGGCAGTGCGGGCAGGTCTGCTGCACGCTGAAAAAGCCTTGGCGCATCTGCACCACGCCATTGCCGTGGCAGGTCGGGCAGGTCTTGGCGCTGGTGCCGGGCTTGGCGCCCGTGCCGTGGCAGGTGTCGCAGTCCTCCCAGCTCGGGATGCGGATTTGCGCATCCTTGCCGCGGGCGGCTTCCTCCAGCGTGATTTCCATGGCGTACGACAGGTCGCTGCCACGGTACATCTGGCGGCCGCGCGCTCCGCGCGGGGCGCCAAAGATGTCGCCAAAGATGTCGCCAAACGCTTCCGAGAAGCCTGCGAAACCGTCACCACCGCCCGCGCCACCGCGCAGGTTCGGGTCGACCCCGGCGTGCCCGTACTGGTCGTACGCGGCGCGCTTCTGGGGGTCGGAGAGCATCTCGTAGGCTTCCTTGACCTCCTTGAACTTCTCCTCCGCCGCCTTGGCCGAATCGCCCTGGTTGCGGTCGGGGTGGTACTTCATGGCCAGCTTGCGGTACGCCTTTTTGATGTCGTCATCGCTGGCGTTGCGGGCCACGCCCAGGATTTCGTAGTAGTCACGTTTGGCCATGTCGGTCCACGGGTGTCATTAGGACGAAAGCCGCGCCGGGGGACGAGCCCCCTGCGCGGCGCTGAGTGGGCGAGCAAGCGGGATCAGTCGCGCTTGACTTCCTTGACCTCGGCATCGACGATGTCGTCGGCCCCGGCAGCGGCGCTGGCGCCGCCCGCCGCGCCGCCCGCGCCAGCGGCCCCGCCGCCGGCCGCCTGCGCGGCAGCCTGGCTGTCGGCGTACATCTTCTCACCCAGCTTCTGGCTGGCCTGCATCAGGGCTTCGGTCTTGGCCTCGATCGCGGCCTTGTCGTCGCCCTTGACGGCCTCCTCCAGGCTCTGGATCGCCGCTTCGATCTTGTCCTTCTCGCCCGCCTCGAGCTTGTCACCGTACTCCTTGAGGCTCTTGCGCACGCTGCTGATGAGCGCATCGGCCTGGTTGCGCGCCTGCACCAGCTCGACCTTCTTCTTGTCCTCGGCGGCGTTGAGCTCGGCGTCCTTCACCATGCGCTCGATCTCCTCCTCGGTCAGGCCGGAGTTCGCCTTGATGGTGATCTTGTTTTCCTTGCCCGTGCCCTTGTCCTTGGCGCTGACGTGCAGGATGCCGTTGGCGTCGATGTCGAACGTGACTTCGATCTGCGGGATGCCGCGCGGCGCCGGCGGGATGCCCTCCAGGTTGAATTCGCCCAGCAGCTTGTTGCCCGCCGCCATTTCGCGCTCGCCCTGGTAGACCTTGATCGTCACCGCCGGCTGGTTGTCCTCGGCGGTCGAGAACACCTGACTGAACTTGGTCGGGATCGTGGTGTTCTTCTTGATCATCTTGGTCATGACGCCGCCCATGGTCTCGATGCCCAGCGACAGCGGGGTGACGTCGAGCAGCAGCACGTCCTTGCGCTCACCGGCCAGCACCGAGCCTTGGATGGCCGCACCCACGGCCACCGCCTCGTCGGGGTTGACGTCCTTGCGCGGATCCTTGCCGAAGAACTCCTTGACCTTCTCCTGCACCTTGGGCATGCGCGTCATGCCGCCAACCAGGATCACGTCGTCGATGTCGCTGACCTTGATGCCCGCGTCCTTGATGGCGATGCGGCACGGCTCGATGGTGCGCTCGATGAGGTCTTCCACCAGGCTCTCCAGCTTGGCGCGGGTGAGCTTGATGTTGAGGTGCTTCGGCCCCGTCGCGTCCGCCGTGATGTAGGGCAGGTTGATGTCGGTCTGCGAGCTGTTGGACAGCTCGATCTTGGCCTTCTCGGCGGCCTCTTTCAGGCGCTGCAGCGCGAGCACGTCCTTGGTCAGATCGACGCCTTGCTCCTTCTTGAACTCGGTGATGACGTAGTCGATGATGCGCTGGTCGAAGTCCTCTCCACCCAGGAAGGTGTCGCCGTTGGTCGAGAGCACCTCGAACTGCTTTTCGCCATCGACGTCGGCGATCTCGATGATCGAGATGTCGAACGTGCCGCCGCCCAGGTCATAAACCGCGATCTTGCGGTCGCCTTTGCCGGCCTTGTCCAGACCGAAGGCGAGCGCGGCCGCCGTCGGCTCGTTGATGATGCGCTTGACCTCCAGCCCCGCGATGCGGCCGGCATCCTTGGTGGCTTGGCGCTGCGCGTCGTTGAAGTACGCCGGCACCGTAATGACGGCCTCGGTCACTGGCTCACCCAGGTAGTCCTCGGCGGTCTTCTTCATCTTGCGCAGCACCTCGGCGCTGACCTGCGGCGGCGCGAGCTTTTGGCCCCGCACCTCGACCCAGGCGTCACCGTTGTCGGCCGGCACGATCTTATAGGGCATCAGTTCGATGTCCTTTTGCACCTCTTTTTCGGTGAACTTGCGGCCGATCAGGCGCTTGACGGCGAACAAGGTGTTCTTCGGGTTGGTGACGGCCTGGCGCTTGGCGGGCGCGCCCACCAGGATCTCGCCATCCTCCATGTACGCGACGACGGAGGGCGTGGTGCGCGCGCCCTCGCTGTTTTCGATGACCTTGGGCGTGCCGCCCTCCATGACGGCCACGCACGAGTTGGTGGTGCCCAGGTCGATACCAATGATCTTGCCCATGAAAATGCTCCTGAATGTGTGGAAATGGCGGTTCAATCCGCGATCTATGAATTAGATGAGGGCACCCGCGTCGGATTCAAGGGGAGGCGCGGGCCCGCAGTGCGCTTCGCGTTACTGCGGAGCCGCCACCGTGACCAGCGCGGGACGCAACACGCGCTCGGCCATCAGGTAACCCTTTTGCAGCGTCGCGACCACGGTGTTGGCCGGCTGGTCGCTGGGCACCATGCCAATGGCCTGGTGCTGATGGGGGTCGAAACGGTCGCCCGGCGCCGGCACGATGGGGGTGATTTTGTGCCGTGCCAGCGCGGCGAGCAACTGCTGCAAGGTGGCTTGCGTGCCCTCGCGGATTTGCTCCAGCGTGGCGTCTTGTGCGGCCAAGCCGGCCTCCAGGCTGTCCACCACCGGCAGCAAGCTCTCGGCCAGGGCCTCGACGGCAAACTTGCGCACCTTGGCGATCTCCTCCTCGGCGCGGCGGCGGGTATTTTCGGCGTCGGCCAAGGCACGCAGCACTTGCTCGTTCAGCTCGGCGTTGCGCTGGCGCAACTGTTGCAGCTCGCTTTGCAGGTCGGCGCCGTTGCCGGTGGCGGATGCGCCGGCAGACGCGTTCGTGGCACCGGCGGCCGGTGCGGCGTCGGCGGTGGACGGGGATTCGGTGTTTGGGGTTTGCGTATCGGTCATGGTGTCGCGACAATCCGTAAAAAAGGACGAAACTATCGATCCTGTATGGGGGCGCTTGGGCCCTTTTTCAAGGGCCCCCTGGCCCGCGGAGTAAAGACATGAAACTGTTTCGTTACGGCCCACCGGGTGACGAGCGCCCGGGGATGCTGGACGCCAGCGGGCAGCGGCGCGACCTCGGTGGCATCATTGGTGACCTCACTGCCTCGACCCTGACCCCGGATGCACTGGCGCGGCTGGCGCGCATCGATCCCACCCGGCTGCCGTTGGTAGCCCCCGACGCCCGCCTCGGTCCACCGGTGGGCGGCATCGGCAACGTGCTGGCAATTGGCCTCAATTATGCCGACCATGCCGCTGAGGCGGGTTTGCCGCTGCCGCGGCAGCCCATCGTGTTTAGCAAGCACACGGGCGCCGTCAGCGGCCCGGATGACGACGTGTGGCTGCCACCGGGGGCGGCCAAGCTCGACTGGGAGGTGGAGCTGGCCGTCGTGATCGGGCAGCCCGCCTGGCACGTGCCCCCCGACGCCGCGTTGCGGGTGGTGGCCGGCTACTGTCTGGCCAACGACGTGTCCGAGCGCGCCCACCAGCTGGAGATGGAGGGGCAGTGGATCAAGGGCAAGAGCTACCCTACGCACTGTCCGCTGGGGCCGTGGCTAGTGACGACGGACGAGATCCCCGATCCGCAGGCCGTGGATCTGTGGCTCGACGTCAACGGGGCACCACGCCAGCGCGGCAGTACCCGCACGATGGTATTTGGCGTGGCCGAGCTGGTCAGCTATCTCAGCCGCTTCATGCGCTTGCAGCCCGGCGACGTCATCTTGACCGGTACCCCACCGGGCGTGGGCATGGGGCAGCGGCCCCCGGTCTATCTGCAGCCGGGCGACGTCATCACACTGGGCAGCCCGTTGCTGGGGCGGCAATGCCAGCGGGTGGTCGTGGCGCCGATGGGGCCGGATTGACGCCAGCACGGCCATCGCCACCGGCGGTAGGGTGGACTGCGGCATCGGGGCCGGATTGGCACCACGATCCGAGTGGGCGCGCAGGGCCGGCGGCTACCATCGTGCCACCATGCCAAACACCGCTGACGATCGCCAGCCGGCGAATCACGCCCCCACCGACGTGCTCGTGTTGCAGCACACCCTCGAAGATCCCGCAGGGTATCTGGCTACGTGGCTGGATGCCGTGGGTGCGCGCTGGGACGTCTTCTGTGCGGAAGCGGGCGAGCATTATCCGGAAACGGTCGCCGGCTACCGGGCGCTCGCGGTGCTCGGCGGTGAGTGGAGCGCCAACGACGACCGACCGTCGCTGCGCCATGCCGAGGCGTTGATTCGTGAGGCCGATGCGCTCGGCATCCCCGTCATTGGCCATTGCCTGGGCGGACAGTTGATGGCGCGTGCCCTGGGCGGGCGTGTGCAGCGCCTGCCGCAGCCCGAAATCGGGTGGCTGCCCATCCGGCACGGTGGCAGTGCCGCCGCCCGCGAATGGCTGGGCGACGATCCGCAACCCGTGGTGTATCAGTGGCACTACGATGGGGTGGTCGAGCTGCCACCCGGGGCAACGGTGCTGGCCGCCTCGCCTGCGTGTGCGGTGCAGGCCTACACCCTCGGTCCCCATCTGGGCATGCAATTCCACATCGAGATCACGCCGCTGAAGATCGAGAACTGGTTAGGGGATCCGGGCCCGGTCTATCCGCACGCGGTGGGCGCACATCCCGATACCGTGCAAGACCCGGCGGCGATGCGCGCGGCGACGGCGGTACACCAGGCCGCGAGCTACCGCCTGGCCGACCACCTGTACCGCGCATGGCAGCGGCGTTGGCGCCCGGCGTCCCGGGTGTGAGGCGCATCGATCGCGCCTTCGGGGCGTCGGCCCGCGGCATACTCCGCACATGCACGACGACGGCACTCCCCCTTTGTTGACCGTGGACGGTGGCGTGGCCACGATCACGCTCAACCGTCCCCGCCACCACAACCGCTTACACGACGAGGACTTGCGGACCCTGATCGGGCACGTGCAAGCCGTCGATCGCGACCCCGTGGTGCGCGTGCTGGTGCTGGCGGCACGCGTGCGCTCGGACGCACCCGTGTTCAGCGCGGGTTTTCACGTGGGCGCCTTCGGCGACGATGCCGGGGCTGCCGTGCGGGCGTTCGCTGCTGCGGCCGACGCGGTGGCGGCGGCCCGGCCGGTGACGATGGCAGCGCTCAACGGCAGTGTCTATGGCGGCGCGACCGATCTGGCGCTGGCGTGTGACTTTCGCCTCGGGGTGGAGGGCATGGAGCTGCGCATGCCCGCCGCGGCGCTGGGGCTGCACTACTATCCCAGCGGCTTGCGGCGTGCGGTGGCCACGATTGGCCTGCGGGCGGCGCGGCGCCTTTTTTTGCTGGGGCAGCCGCTCGATGCCGCCGCGCTGCAGGCGTTGGGTTTTTTGGACGAGTGTGTGCCGGCCGAGGACTTGCCTGCGGCCGTGCGCCAACGCTGCGAGCAGGTGCTTGCACTGGCGCCGCTGGCGGTGCAGGGCATGAAGCAGACGCTGCAGGAAATGGCGTTGGGTGAGGATCAGCCCGCGCGGTGGGAGGCACGTGCGGCCGCGACCTATGCCAGTGCCGACTTCGCCGAAGGGCGGGCTGCGTTTGGGCAGCGCCGCGCGCCCCGTTTTCTCGGTCGTTAGGGCCGCTCGAGTTCGGGTGAGACCGCACCCAACCGCGCCGACAGCCGCTCACCGGCGGCCTGCAGCGCCTGCGCTTGGGCGCTACCCGGGGCCAAATCCAGCCAGGCACTGGGGCCGATGGCCGCCATGACCAGCGCCAACCGCCCCAAACCATCGAAGACCGGTACCGCCATGGCGCTGATGCCCGGCAGCAGTTCGTCGCGCACGCGGCTGACGCGCTCGCGCCGGATGGCTGCCAGCTCGGCCTGAAACCCCGCATCGTCCAACGCGGCGGCCTCGCCCTCACGCGCCAGCGCCGCCGCCACCGCCTCCGCGGGGGCGAAGGCCGCAAACACCTTGCCCGTGCCGGTGTGCCGCAGCGATGCGGGCGTGCCGTGCCGCATGGCCACGTGCACCGGCGTAGGGCCGTGTTCCACATGCACGATGATCGGCCCCATCGGCCCCCACACCGCCGCCGATACCGTGCAGCCGACCGCTTGCGCCAGCGCCGGCAGTTCACTCACGGCCAGGCGCACCGGATCGACCTGCTGCAGCCCGATCAACCCCAGCTGCAACGCCAGGGGCCCCAGCCCATAGTGGCCGCTGACGCGGTCTTGCTCGATCAGCCCCAGCTTGCCAAAGCTCACCAGGTACGGGTGTGCCTTGGCGGGCGTCATGCCCGCGGCGCGTGCCAAATCCTTCAGCGGCAAGGCGGTGCCGCTGCGCACGAGAGCCTTGAGCAGTTGACCGCCCACCTCCACGCTCTGGATGCCGCGCGAGCCGCGCGCTTCCGAGCCGTCGGCAGGGATACCGCTCGTCGCCGGGCGCGTGCGTTTGGGGGGGAGCGTGCTCATGATGGGACCAATCGTATCGACTCACACGCGCTGAGCACGCGCGTGATCCTTGGGTTCGGGTTTATACGGAGTCAAATTCGTTGGACATGGTACAACATGGTCGCGTATGATGTGCGTTGTTGTATGACAAATGCGTTTGGCATGCGTGAACGACGATGCCAGCGCCCACGGAGTTCTCCATGAGCCGAAAAGCTTTTGCCAGCCAGGCCGACCTCGAAGACAAACCGGTCAGCTTCACCCGCCTGTCCGAGCACGCGTACGCCTACACCGCCGAGGGCGACCCCAACACCGGGATCATCATCGGCGACAACGCCGTGATGGTGATCGACACGCAGGCCACCCCCGTGATGGCGCAAGACGTGATCCGCCGCATCCGTGAGGTCACGGACAAGCCCATCAAGTACGTGGTGCTGTCGCACTACCACGCGGTGCGCGTGCTGGGGGCATCGGCCTACCAGGCCGAGCACATCATCGCCAGCCAGGACACCTACGACCTGATCGTCGAGCGCGGCGAGGCCGACAAAGCCAGCGAGATAGGGCGCTTTCCGCGTCTGTTCCGCGCCGTCGAGTCGGTGCCGCCGGGCCTGACGTGGCCGACCATCACCTTCACCGGCAAGATGACGATCTGGCTGGGCAAGCTGGAAGTGCAACTGCTGCAACTGGGGCGTGGCCACACCAAGGGCGACACCGTGGCGTGGCTGCCGCAAGAGAAGATCCTGTTCTCGGGTGACTTGGTCGAGTTCGACGCCACGCCCTACGCGGGAGATGCGTACTTTCGTGACTGGCCGCGCACGCTCGACAACATCGCCGCGCTGCAGCCCGAAAAATTGGTGCCGGGGCGCGGGGCGGCGCTGGTCACGCCCGAGCAGGTGCAAGCCGGTTTGGCCGGAACACGGGCTTTCATCTCGGACGTGTACGCCTGCGTGCAGGAGGGGGTGGCCGCCGGCAAGGACCTCAAGACCGTCTACCGCGAGACCTATGAGCGCCTCAAGCCCAAGTACGGCCACTGGGTGATCTTCGACCATTGCATGCCGTTCGACGTCACCCGCTGCTACGACGAGGCCACGCAGTACCCCGACCCGCGCGTCTGGACCGCCGAACGCGACCGCCAGATGTGGGAAACCCTCGAAGGCTGACCCCTGTCTGCCACCCCCAGAGGAGACTGACCATGCAAATCGAGCGCATCCATCACGTCGCCTACCGCTGCCGGGACGCCAAAGAAACCGTCGAGTGGTACGTCAAGCACCTCCACATGCGGTTCGTGCTGGCGATCGCCGAGGACCAGGTGCCCTCCACCAAGGCGCCCGATCCCTACATGCACGTGTTCCTGGACGCCGGCCAGGGCAACGTGCTTGCCTTCTTCGAGCTGCCCAACTCGCCGGCCATGGGCCGTGACGAGAACACGCCCGAATGGGTCCAGCACATCGCGTTCAAAGTGGACAGCGTGGAGACGCTCGAGGCCACGAAGGCGCGCCTGGAGGCGGCCGGCATCCCCGTCGTTGGCGTGACGGACCACACCATCTTCAAGAGCATCTACTTCTTCGACCCGAACGGCCACCGCGTGGAACTGGCGGCCGATGTCGGCACGCCCGACATGTACGAGAAGCTCGATGCGGTCAAGTGGGACATGCTCAACGAGTGGGCCCAGACCAAGCGCGCGCCGAAGCACGCCGCCTGGATGCACGAGAAGGAATTCCACGCGCTCGACTGAGCCGCCCGATTTCCGCGTGACAGTGACCCGTCGGCCGCTTCGCCAGCGGCCTGGGCTGGTTTCGCCCTGACGAACCCTTGACCATGTTGCACACCTACACCTATCCCAAGTACGAGTATCGGCAGAGCGACGAACAGCGCAGCGGCGAGCGTGTGCGCCACCCCGTGATGGTGATCGGCGCTGGTCCTGTCGGGCTGACGCAGGCGCTGGACTGTGCCGCGCGCGGCATCCCCACCGTCGTGCTCGACGACAACAACACCGTCAGCGTCGGCTCGCGCGCGGTGTGCTATGCCAAGCGCCCGCTCGAAATCTGGGATCGCCTGGGAATCGCGGACGATCTGGTGGCCCAGGGGGTGCAATGGAAGGTGGGGAAGGTGTTCTTCCGCGACGAGCTGGTCTACCAATTCGACCTGCTGCCCGAAGA
>NZ_CALIND010000074.1:0-4095 GCF_938045175.1 uncultured Tepidimonas sp. | reverse complement strand
TGGTCATGCTCACACTCACCTTGTCCAACGGGATGCCATCGAACAGGATTTTCATGTCCTCCACGCTATCGATGGCCACCCCGGCCTTGCCGACATCGCCCACGACACGCGGGTTGTCCGAGTCGTACCCTCGGTGCGTGGCCAAGTCGAAGGCCACGCTGACCCCCTGGCCCCCGGCGGCCAGCGCCTTTTTGTAAAAGGCATTGGACTCTTCCGCCGTCGAAAAGCCGGCGTACTGGCGGATCGTCCACGGCCGCACGGCATACATCGTCGCCTGGGGTCCGCGGATGAAAGGCTCGAAGCCGGGCAGCGTGTCGGTGTAGGGCAAATCCCGAATATCCGCCGCGGTGTAGAGCGGCTTGACCGTGATGCCCTCTGGCGTGACCCAGTTGAGCTGCTCGAGCGGGGCACCCTTGATCGATTGGCGGGCGGCGGCCTCCCAGTCGGCCAGGGTGGCGGTGCGAAATTCGGACTTGGACATGGGTTCCCCGTGTGACGACGGATCGGCGGCTCATCGATGACGGGCAAGGGCAGAACGCCTTGCCGTCAGCGGCACGAATCAGGCCGCCATGGTGGCACAAACATCGGCAAAGCCGAAGTGTAGCGCATTCATAATTATTGATGCAGAATCTTTGATGCCGTATGATCGCGGCCATGACCGCCGTTCCCCTGCTGTCCCGCGCGTTGTATGAAGAAGTGGCTGAGTTGCTGCGGCAGCGCATCTTCAGCCGGCAACTGCCCCCCGGCGCCTGGATCGACGAGCTCAAGATCGCCGAGGAGCTGGGCATCAGCCGTACCCCGCTGCGCGAGGCGATCAAGGTATTGGCCGCCGAAGGGCTGGTGACGATGAAAGTGCGCCGCGGCGCCTACGTCACCGAGGTGTCGCAGCAGGACCTGCGCGAGGTCTATGAGCTGCTGGCATTACTGGAGGCCGACGCCGCCGAAGCCGCCTGTTGGCGCGCCACCGACGCCGATCTAGAAGAGCTCGAGCGCCTACACGCCGAGCTGGAAGCGGCGGCCGACCCCGAGCGCGGTTCGCGCGAGCGCTTCTTCGAGCTCAACGAAGCGTTTCACATGCGCGTGCTGGACCTGGGGCAAAACCGCTGGCGCAAGCAGCTCGTCAACGACTTGCGCAAAGTCATGAAACTCAACCGCCACGGCTCGCTGTTCAAGCAAGGGCGCATCGCCGAGTCGCTGGCCGAGCACCGTGCGATCCTGGATGCGCTGCGCCGGCGCGATGCGAGCGCGGCAGCACAAGCGGTGCGGGTGCACTTTGCCAACGGCTTGCAGGCTGCGGTCTGATCAAGCGACGACGGCGCCGCGCAGTGCCGCCTGGGCACGGCGCGCCACCTCGTGCGGTGACAAGTGTTTGAGACGGTGATCGCTCCACACCTGCCGCCAGCGTCGCGCACCCGGCTGCCCATGGCGCAACCCCAGCATGTGGCGGGCAATCGCGTACCAGCCGCCGGGCAACTGGGGGCCGACCCGCGCCATGTAGTCCACCATGCGCGCCTCGACCTCATCGCGGTCGATGCCGGGCGCCGAAATGCCGAAGTAGGTGGCATCCCACGACGCCAGCCACCAAGGGTGGTGGTAGGCCTCGCGCCCGACCATCACCCCATCGAGCAGCGCCAGTTGCTCCGCGATTTGGGCGTCCGTCGTGATCCCCCCGTTGACGACGATGGTGAGATGGGGAAAATCCGCTTTCAGCCGGTGCACCACCCCATAACGCAGTGGCGGCACCGTGCGGTTCTCAGCGGGACTCAAGCCATCGAGCCAGGCGTTGCGCGCGTGCACGATGAATACCTGACAACCTGCCTCGGCCACGGTGCCAACGAAGTCGCGCACGAAACCATAGTCCTCGACGCGGTCGATGCCGATGCGGTGCTTGACCGTGACGGGCACGCGCACCGCGTCGCGCATGGCGCGCACCGCGTCGGCCACCAGGCGCGGGTGCTCCATCAGGCAGGCGCCAAACGCGCCGCGCTGCACGCGCGGGCTGGGACAGCCGCAGTTGAGGTTGATCTCGTCGTAGCCCCACACCTCCCCCATCCGGGCCGCCAACGCCAACTCGCGGGGATCGTTGCCCCCCAGCTGCAGTGCCACCGGGTGCTCGATCTCATCGAACCCCAAGTGCCGCGCAACATCACCATGCAGCAGCGCGCCCGTGGTCACCATCTCGGTGTACAGGCGCGTGTGCCGCGTGAGCTGTCGGTGAAACCAACGGCAGTGGCGATCCGTCCACTGCATCATCGGCGCGACCGACAGGCGCCACCTTGAATCAGAACAAGATGTTACAGACTTTTCAACGGCTTGCGTCGATTTTTGCACAGTCTCGTTTACGTTCATTTCGGCTATTTTCGGCTTGTTTTGTGTTGTAGAGTGCTACAATCCGTGCTACAGCTTTTTTTGTAGCACCAAGCACCCCCGATGGGTACGATTACAGCACGGAAGCGCAAGGACGGCACGGTCGGCTACACGGCGCAGATACGGATCAAGCGCGACGGCCAGGTGGTTCACTCAGAAAGCCAGACCTTTGACCGACGCCCCGCCGCCATGCTGTGGTTGAAGCGCCGCGAGTCGGAGTTGGCCACACCGGGTGCGCTCGACAAGCTGAAGGCATCCGACCCTACCCTGGCCGAGGTCATCGATCGGTATCTCGGGGAGTCCCGCCGTTACTACGGCAAGACCAAGGTGCAGGTGCTGCGCACGATCCAAGCGTCGGAGCTTGGGGCCATACGGTGCTCGGAACTTCAGAGTCCGCACATCGTATCGTTCGCCCAAAACCTTCGCGTTCAGCCGCAGACGGTAGCCAACTACCTCAGCCACCTCGCGGCGGTGTTTTCCGTGGCGCGGCCCGCGTGGGGCTATCCTCTCGATAAGCAGGCGATTGATGATGCGCGCACCGTCGCCAAGCGGATCGGTCTCATCTCCAACGCCCGTACCCGCAACAGGCGTCCCACCCTCGAAGAACTAGACCGGCTGATGGATCACTACACCGTGATGCAAGCCAAGCGATCCGATGCGATCCCGATGACCGACATCATCCGCTTTGCGATTTTCAGCACGCGCCGCCTCGACGAGATTACCCGCATCACGTGGGAGGACCTGGATCGGGTCAACTTGGAAGTCGTGGTCCGCGACATGAAAAACCCCGGCGAGAAGATCGGAAACGACGTGCGCTGCACGCTCACACCCGAAGCCATGGCCCTCATCGAAAAGCAGCCTACCCGCTCGGGCCGCATTTTTCCCTTCAACAGCGACAGCATCAGCACCAGTTTTACCCGCACTTGTGCCTTGCTTGGGATCGAAGACCTTCACTTTCACGACTTGCGACACGAAGGGGTGAGTCGCCTGTTCGAGCTTGGATGGACGATTCCTCAAGTCGCATGTGTCAGCGGACACAGAACGTGGGCCAGCCTCAAGCGCTATACCCACATCCGGCAGTCCGGGGACAAGTATGCGGATTGGCGCTGGAATCCGTTGCGAACATCCCTCATTGACCAGCAAGGCAAAGGCCTACCGAGCTAGATCACGCGAACGCAACACCTCGCTCACCCGCCCCAAGTCCATCCCCTCGGTCGGCGGCGTGCCGTCCCGACACAGGTTGAAGTCGTAGGTGAATGCGATCTCCCCTCGCCTGCCTTCCTTGTCGGTCACGTCTCCCTGACGCAACCGGAGCTGAAGCCGCTTGCACCCCTCCTGCTGGAAGCTCTTGATGGTGCTGACTTCGGCCAGGACGGGCGCGCTGGAGCCGGTCGCCTGCCGGAACCGCTCCGCCACCGGCCCCACGATTTCACCGCTGGCCTTGCCGTCGGGCGCATCGATGGCTTTCATGAGTAGGGTTTTAGGGCTGTCGTACTGGGCGGCATTTGCTACGGTTGCCGTGCATGCCAGCACCAGAGCACATGCGCTAGCATGAGAAGCATTGATCATTGCGTCGCTCCTTCGTATTCCATGCTGCCACCTACTGCGGCAGGAGACGATGAGAGATAGCTGTCAGGTCCCGGACGATTACGTGGCACTTTTATGAAAAGTTCCGGTTTTTCTTTGTACCATCTTTTCATGGCCTCGATGGGCGGGACATGTCCCAGG
>NZ_CALIND010000073.1:0-16255 GCF_938045175.1 uncultured Tepidimonas sp. | reverse complement strand
TTCATGGGAGACAAGAACATGAAAACACGTCTTGGCCAGCTATCTGTGAGGTACAGCGCGCGTGGCATACCTACTTATAGCCTCGAACTGTGGCACGACGGATTAAAAAAGCACCGCCTCATTCGTGGTGAGTCTGAGTCCATTGTCGAGCTGAAAGCAAAGCTACAGATTGAGGAATGGGAGGAACGCTGGGCAGTTGTTGATGCCCGTGAACAGGAGAGGTCGCGTAAGGCTGCTGGGAAGCAGCAGCAGGAAGAACGGAAGGCACTCGCAGCGGAGCGAACCACTGAAGCCCAACAAGAACTCGACAGACTCTCTTCGCTCCTGAAAGCAACCTTGAGTGTGGACGACGCCATCAATTGGGAGAGCCTGAAAGACAAAACGCCCTACCCGGAGAAGAAGCCCGCCCTGCGCCCCGCTCCCCCTGAACCAACGTTGCCGCCTCTACCCCGCGAGCCTAACAGGCTCGACTCAAAGTATGCTCCTTCATTGGGCATCCTTGACAAGCTAATCCCGTCAAGAAAAGAACGAGCAATCGCGGAAAAGCAAAGGTTATTCGCATCCGACCATAAGGCGTGGCAAGAACAGGTGGCCGCTATAAAACGCAGTCACACAGCCGCCCTTCTTGCCCATGAAAAGTCAATCGCCGCAGCTCGTCAGGAACATGAAAAGCAGGTTGCCGAATGGTCTGTGCGACGCGATGAGTATCTCGCGGCCCAAGCAGCAAAGAACGCCGTAGTCGATGAGAAACGAGCCGCCTACGAATCAAAAAACCCCGAGGCGATTGTCCAGTACTGCGATTTGGTTCTGTCCTCCTCTCGTTATCCTGACTACTTTCCGCAGGAATTTGATCTCGACTATGATCCGACCTCAAAGACCCTTGTTGTTGACTACCAACTACCAGCGCCAAACGATCTTCCTCGCCTCAAAAGCGTCAAGTACATCACTAGCCGCGATGATTTCGAGGAGCAGTACATTAGCGAATCACAAGCATCGAAGCTCTACGATGATGTTTTGTACCAAGTCGCTCTTCGTACAGTTCATGAACTATTCGAGGCCGATGCAGTCTCTGCACTTGATGCCGTCGTCTTCAATGGCATCGTGACTGCTGTTGACCGGACAACCGGAAAACCAGTTACGGCCTGTGTGCTTTCTCTACGTGCAAATCGAGCCGAGTTCCTGGAAGTCAATCTTGCCCAGGTTGATCCGAAGGCTTGCTTCAAATCGCTAAAAGGCGTTGGCAGTTCAAAACTTCACGGCTTGTCGCCTGTTCCACCCATCATGCAGCTTCGGCGAGATGATGGCCGTTTCGTTTCAGCATACGAGGTTGCCAACACGCTCGATGGGAGTGTCAATCTTGCCGCTATGGATTGGGAGGATTTCGAGCATCTAATCCGCGAGGTATTTGAAAAGGAATTCTCATCATCTGGCGGTGAAGTTAAAGTTACCCAAGCAAGTCGCGATGGTGGTGTTGACGCGATCGCTTTCGATCCCGACCCCATTAGGGGTGGAAAGATCGTTATCCAAGCCAAGCGATATACAAATACTGTTGGCGTTGGTGCTGTCCGAGATCTTTACGGTACAGTTCTGAGCGAAGGAGCCACAAAGGGCATTCTGGTAACAACATCAGACTACGGCCCTGACTCTTATGCATTTGCTAACGGTAAGCCGCTTGTTCTGCTTAACGGGGCGAACCTCCTGCACATGCTAGAAAGACATGGTCATCAGGCACATATTGACCTACAGGAGGCCAAGAAACTCATGGCAAAGTCGTGAAGCAACCTAACATTTCGGTCAAGAGGGGCTGGCCTCCAGCGGGCTTCGCCCGCTTCAAGCCAGCCCCTTAGCTACGACGTTAGAGTGCGCTATGTCCCACCTCGAATCACTCATCGTTGAATATCTCGACTGGCAGGGTTATTTGGTTCGCCGAAACACCAAGGTTGGGCGGCTAAAACATGGCGGCTGGGAAATGGAGCTTGATGTCATTGGCTACAACCCGCACACCAGCGATCTTGTTCATTATGAGCCGTCGGTTGATGCCCACACATGGGATACGCGCGAGGCCAGATACGCCAAGAAATTCGAGGCGGCACGAAAACTTACTTTTGCTGAAGTCTTCTCGTGGCTGCCGCCAGAAACCCCACTGCGACAAATCGCGGTTTTTCCGACTCACCCCAAAGGCCGAGACACCATTGCGGGCGGTCAAATCATGTCCATTGATGAGTTTGTCGCCGAGGTGCGTTCAAAAGTCGTCGAGTGTGGTGTTGCTAGCCGCAATGCCATATCGGAAAACTATCCGCTTCTGCGCGTGTTGCAGCTTTCCCACTGTGGCTATAACCGCGCTCTCTAACAGGCCGTTGAAAAATCCCCCGCCGGCACGCCCGATGGCGGCTACGATCTGAAGCCAAGCCAGCACGACGACGAAGAGGACACTGAGCGGCAGCCAAGACTTTCAGGGGACGATGTTCAGTGACATCAGTCTCGAAGAGCGAGTGCCAGCGGCTCACCCCGTGCGCAAGCTGGGCGCTGTGGTCGATGCGTTGCTGGCGACGATGGACCGCGAGTTCGTGGCGGTGTACGCCCGCCGGGGCCGGCCCTCGGTGCCGCCGGAGATGCTGCTCAAAGTGCCGCCCGCTCGCCGGTGACGAACCCACGAGAGCACCACGGATGCCGATGCTCGCCTGTTCAAGAAGAGCCCGGGCGACAAGGGCGACGACTGCAAGGCCTTCATCGAGGGCTGCCGAAGGCTCAAGGTCACGCCGCACGTCGCTGCCAAGGACAAGCACTCGGCCGTGGACGGCCGCATCAGGCGGCACGAGGGCTACCAGACCTGGCAGCATCGGTGGCTGGTGGGACGCGCATCATGCGTGAAACAGGAGGGTCAGTGCGCCCAAAAGGGGCGAGATGACCTCAAAACGGGCCTTGGAGACGGCCGAAATCGCCGCGTAACTCCTTCTGAAGCTGCCACAAGCGTCGAAATCAGGGGATGCGGCGTGTTTGATTGGAAGTTTTTCAACGGCCTGGTAGGGGCGGCGGCCGCCCCTTCTGTCCACCAACGCCCGCTCAGGTAGCGGGGGCGCCGTCGGGCCGGATGCGGAACCACAGCGCATACAGCGCCGGCACGAACAGCAGCGTGATCGCCGTGCCGACGGCCACCCCGCCGATGAGCACGTAGGCCAGTGGCCCCCAAAAGCTGTCTTGCGTCAGCGGCACGAAGGCCAGCACCGCCGCCATGGCCGTCAGCACGACAGGCCGCGCGCGTTGCACTGCCGCTTCCACCACGCCGTCGAATGGGCCCATGCCCGCTTCGAAATTGTCGGCCACCTGCTGCGTCAGGATGAGCGTGTTGCGCATCAGGATGCCCGCCAGCCCGGTCAACCCCAACAGTGCCACGAAGCCAAACGGTTGCTGAAAGACGAGTAGCGCCAGCACCGCCCCGATCAGGCCAAGGGGCGCGGTGGCCACCACCATGAACGTACCGGCAAAGGATCGCATCTGCAGCATGATGAAAATCAGCATCGCCGCCACCATCAGCGGTTGCAGTTTTTGGATCGAGAGGTTGGCTTTTTCGGACTGCTCCACCGAGCCTCCGATGGCCAGCCGGTATCCTGGGGGCAGCTCGGCGCGCACGGGTTCGAGCGCCTTCCAGACCGCGGCGGTCACATCGTTGGGCTGTGCGCCGTGGATTTCGGCCTGCACGGCCACGAACGGCTCGCGGTTATAGCGTTTGATGACGGGTTCTTCGTAGCGCACCTCCAGCGTGCCGAGCTGGGTCACGGGGACCTTGCGCCCGTCGCGGTTGAGCAGCTCCAGCCCGGCGAGCGACTGCACGTCCAGCCGGACACCCCCCGACGCGCCGCGCGCCACCAAGTCCACCGTGCGCGTGTCGCGCCGCAGCTGCGCCACGGGCACCCCGTCGAGCAAGAACTGCAGTTGCTGCGCCACGTCTTGCGGGGTCAGGCCCATCAGGCGCAGTCGATCGGCGTCGGCGCGCAGGTGCAGCACCGGCATGCGCTCGTCCCACTCCAGGTGCGGGTCCACGACGTGGGGGTTGGCTTCCATCACAGTGCGCACGCGGTGGGCGATGGCGCGTACCTGGTTGGGGTCGGGTCCAAAGACGCGGAACTGCACCGGCCATGCCACCGGGGGGCCGTACAGCAGCCGCGCGACGCGGATGCGCGCCTCGGGAAATTCGCCATCGCGAATGTGTTGTTGCAGCGCGGCGATGATGCGGTCGCGTCCCGCCTGATCGTGGGCCAGCACGATGAGCTTGCCAAACGCGGGGTTGGGCGGCTCGGGGTTGGCCGAGATGAAGAAGCGCGGCGCGCCCGCGCCCACGTAGGCCGACAGCGTCTTGACCTCGGGCATGGGCGACAAGATCGCCTCCAACCGGCGCACGGTGCGATCCGTCACCGCGATCGAGGTGCCTTGCGGCAGATAGACGCTGACCAACACCTCGGTACGGTCGCTGCTGGGGAAGAACTGTTTTTGCACGACCGTCGCCATGCCGACGGCCGACAGCACCAGCAGCGCCACCGTGCCCGCGACCACCGTCTTGCGGTGCACCACGCACCACGACACCAGCGCCCGCAGCCGCCGGTAGGCGGGCGTCTGGTACAGCGCATCGTGCGCGTGGCGCTGCTCAGGCGGCACGTCGCGCAGCAGCTTGACCCCCAGGTAGGGCGCAAAGGTCACCGCCACCACCCACGACACGAGGAGACTGACGCCCAACACCCAGAAGATGTTGCCCGCGTATTCGCCCACGCCCGAGCGCGCAAAGCCGATCGGTAAAAACCCTGCCACCGTCACCAGCGTGCCAAACAACATGGGGGCCGCGGTCACGTTCCAGGCGTGGGCCGCGGCGCGGATGCGATCCCAGCCTTCCTCCATCTTGACCAGCATCATCTCCACCGAGATGATGGCGTCGTCCACCAGCAGACCGAGCGAGATGATGAGCGCGCCGAGCGTGATGCGATCCAGGTTGATGCCCATGGCCTTGAAGACCAGAAAGCTCAAACCCAGCGTCACGGGGACCGCAATGCCCACGATCAGCCCGGCGCGCAGGCCGATGGCGAGCATGCTCACGCCCATGACCACGGCCACCGCGACCAGAAATTTGATCTGGAATAGGTCCACCGCCTTGCGGATGGCGTCGGCTTGGTTGGTGAGCTGCGTCAGCTCCATGCCCAGGGGCAGCTCGGCCTTTTCGGCTTGCAGGTAGCGCTCCAGCCGCTGGCCCAGCGCCAGGCCGTTTTCACCCTTGTTCATGACGACGCCAATCAGCACCGCGTCCTGCCCGCGCGCGCGCACGAGGTAGGTGGGCGGTTCTTCATAGCCGCGGCGGATGGTCGCAATATCGCCCAGGCGGATCACCTTTTGCCCGGCGCGGATGGGCAGCGCGGCCAGCGCCTGTGGGTCGGACAAATCGGCGTCGAGCCGAATGTACAAGCGCGGGCCGTCGGTTTCGAGCCGTCCGGTGGGCACGAGCCGGTTGCTCGCGTCGATGGCCTCGAAGATCGCTTGCGGCGACAGCCCTAAGTTGACCAGGCGGGCACTGTCGAACTCGACGAATACGCGCTCGGTGCGCTCGCCGATCAGCACCGCTTTGTGCACCCCATCGATGCGCTGCAGCTGGTCGCGCAGGCGGTCGGCTTCGCGCGCCAGATCGGCCATGGGCAGACCCGGCGCGGTCAGCGACAGCAGGCTGAAGTACACGTCGGCGAAGTCGTCGTTGGCGATCGGGCCGATGACACCTGCGGGCATCTCGCGCTGGGCATCCCACATGCGTTTGCGCACCTGGTAGAACAGCTCGGCCACCTTGGCCTGCGGGGTGTAGTCGTGAAACTCCACCTGCAGCGTGGCCTGCCCGGGGCGCACGGTGGTTTCGATGCGGTAAAGGTACTCGACCTCTTGAATGCGTTTTTCCAGCCGGTCCACGACCTGCTGCTGCAGTTGCTGTGCGGTGGCGCCAGGCCACAGCACGTTGACCTGCATCACGCGCACGGTGAAGGCTGGATCCTCAGCGCGCCCCAGCGAAGCGAATGCGTAGATGCCGCCCAGCACGGACAAAATCAGCAGAAACAGGGTGACGGCGCGCTCGCGCACGGCCAGCGCCGACAGGTTGGGCAGGCTCATCGCGGCAGCTCCCGCACCGTCATGCCGGGCTGGATCAGGTGCGTGCCCAGCGCGATGACACGATCGCCCGCCTGCAGCCCGCCCTCGACCGTGGCGTGGCGGTCATCGGTGTGGTGCACGCGCACGGCGACCGGCTCAGGCCGCCCGTCACGCACGCGCCACACGCGCGGGCCCTCGCCGCGTTCGTCCAGCGCGCCGATGGGCACGCGCCAGCGGGTCGCAGCGGTCGCCGACGCACCGGGCAGCGCAAAGCGTGCGCTGACCACGCTGCCCAGCGCCACCGTGGCGGGCAAATCCGCCACGCTGTAGCGCGCGCGTCGGGTGCGCGCCAGCGCATCGACCATCGGGGCCGCCTCGCGCAGCCGCAGTGGGCGGCGCTGGCCGTCGGGCAGGATGGCTTCGCCTTGAGCGGGGGGCAGCACGCCGTCGGGGAAGTGGACCTCGACTTCGCGCTCGCCCGCCAGCGCGAGCACCGCCACCGGCTGGCCGGCACCCACCACCTGCCCTGGCTGGCCGCTGACGTCCACCAGCACGCCCGCCCCAGGGCTGCGCAACTGCGCATAGCCGCGGGCATTGCGCGCCTGCGCCAGCCGCGCGGCCGCAGCGTCGCGGCGGCTTTGCGCCTCGCGCAGCGTCAACTCGGCGCGATCGAGTGCCTGGGCACTCACGAAAGAGCGCGACTGCAGCTCCCGCACGCGCGCCACGTCGGCCTGCGCGGTGCGCCATGCCGATTCGGCCGCTGCGGCGTCGGCTTCGGCGGCACGCACCGCTTGCTCCAGGTCCGCCGGATCCAGCTCGAACAGCACTTGGCCAGCACGGACCGTCTGCCCCGCGTCCACGCGCCGGGCCAGGATGCGTCCGCCCACCTGGAACGCCAAGGGTGCCTCGACGCGCGCACGCACGGTGCCCGACAGGCCCTGTGCCGCTCCGAGGGCCGGTTCGATCGTGGCGGTGCGCACGAGTGGCGGCGCGGCCGCCTCCGCAGCGGCATCGGGCCCGCGCTGGCAACCCAGCAAGCCAGCAGCGGCCACCACCACCATCACACGGGCGCTCCACAGACGTTGGTATCGCAAAAGCATTTTGGCTATTCCAGTCGAACCACGATAATTGAACGGAATCGTACCGTAAATGAAAAACTCCAGCCGCCGTTCATGCCTAACGCAACGCCCCGAGGCCGCCCCGTCGATCGTCGCAAGGACGAGGCGATCCTGCGCGCGGTGCGACGCGTGCTGCAGCGCGATGGTCCATCTGCCGTGACGATGGAGCGCATCGCCCACGAGGCAGCGGTATCCAAGGCCACGCTGTACCGGCGCTATCCGAGCCGACAGGCGCTGCTCGAGGCACTGGTGAACCGGGACGCGGAGCGCGTCTTTCGCGCGTTACTGCAGCCGACTGCTGGACCGGGGGGTGTGCGCACACAGCTGGAGGCATTCGTGGTCGATCTGGCCGGGTTGCTGTGCGGGCCGGACCATCGGCGCTATCTGCAGGCGTTGGGCGACTTGCCGCGCGCCGGGGTGGATCTACAGGGCATCTGGCGACGTGGCCCGGCCCAAGCGCACGGCCGTTTGGCCGCCTTTCTGGCGTCGGCGCACGCCAACGGGCACTTGCACTGCGACGATCCCGCCGCGGCGGCGGAGCTGCTGCTCGGCATGGCGGTGGGGCTGGATTTGGTGCGGTCGCTATACCGGGTGCCGCAGCAGCGCTATCGACTGGCGGCGCGGCGCACCCATGCCGAATACGTCGTGGACCTGTTTCTCCGTTGCTACGCGCCCGAAAACCGCGCGACCGATCCTTAGGGTGGGTCGACCGTCAGCGCTGCACGCAAGGCCGCTTCATCGACGCCTTCCACTTCCACGCGCTTGGTTCGGGCCGTGTGGCCTTGTACGATGCGCACGCGCGAGCGCGGCACTCCGCAGCGCTGCGCCACGAACGAAACCAGCTCCGCGTTGGCCGCGCCGTCCACGGGTGGGGCGTGCAGTTGCAGCTTCGGTTTGCCGTCGTGCTCGCCAACCACGCGGGTCTGGCGCGCGCCGGGTTGGCAATAGATGACGATATGGGCCATGTCATCTTAACGCGATGCCAAGCGCATTTTGTATCATGGCCCGTCATGACCATCATCGACACCCTGAAACGTTGGGCAGGGGAAGACTGGCAAGTTCGGGACACCGCGCTCAGGCGCAATGTGCGCGTGTTGGGTTTGGCAGCGTGGGTTTTGCTGATCCTCAATGTCGCACACGTGGGGGTCTTCGTCTTGCTGCGCTTCGATGATCCCATTCGCGATGCATGGGCGCGGCAGATCGCGCTGGCCCACGGCGGGATGGCTGTCGTCGCGGTCACGATCGCGGTGCTTGCGCGCCGCGTGCACGGCGCAGCGGAACTCACTCGCTGGCATCGCGGGTTGCCTTTGGTCGCCGCCGTGCTGATCATCGCCTGGGCGATCGCCGTTACCGTCATCGACCAAGCGGTCACGGCGAGTGTCAATGCCTATGTCAATGCCGTGATCGCTATGGCGATCGTGTACCTGTTTCGGCCAGCCACCGCGCTGATCGTGTTGACCCTGGCCTGGGCTGGGCTGGCCGGGGTGCTGGGGTGGATGGTGTCAGATCCGGCCCAACTGGCCACGAGTCGCATGAATGCGGTGACCGCCACGGCGCTGGCGATGCTGATCAGCGTCCTGTCGTGGCGCCATTTCGTCCGTACCGAGCTGCTGCAACGCGCGCTGGCTGAGAGCAATCGCCAGCTGCAGGCGCAGCGTGCCGAGCTGGAGCGGCTTGCCAACAAAGATGCTTTGACGGGGCTGCTCAACCGACGCGAGTTCGAGCGTCAGGCTGCGCTCGAGCTGGCGCGGGCACGGCGGCTGGGAAGTCCGCTGGCACTGTTCATACTCGATCTGGATCATTTCAAGGCGGTCAACGACACGCACGGGCATGCGGTCGGCGATCAGGTACTGGTGGAGGCGGCCACGCGCATGTCGCGCTCGATCCGGCAAACCGACCGGCTGGCCCGCTGGGGCGGGGAAGAATTCGTGCTGCTGTTGCCCGACACCGGTTGCGAGAGCGCATCTTTGTTGGCAGAGAAGCTGCGGCACGCGGTGGGGGATGCACCGATGCCGGGGATGGGTTCGAGCGTGACGGTCAGTATTGGAGCCGTCGTGGCGCGTGGCGATGACCTTCCGGACTGGCCGGTGTTGCTGAGGATGGCAGATGAGGCGCTGTATCAAGCCAAGCGCGAAGGCCGCAACCGCGCGTTCGTTCGCTGCCTCAAATCGGACCGATCGTCCCTAGCAAAAAACGAAACCCGCTGACTGGGCGGGTTTGGATTGGTGCCGCAAAGAGGATTCGAACCTCCGACCTACTGATTACGAATCAGTTGCTCTACCAGCTGAGCTATTGCGGCAGGGCGACTTTCGGGCTGGGTGCCAGAAGTATCGCGAAACCCAAATTATAGCGCGACGTCGGGCAGGTGGTCAGGCGGGTGGGTTCTCTTCCAGGTGGTAGCGCGTGATGCGCTCGACTTCGTTTTTCGAGCCGAGGATGACGGCCACACGCTCGTGCAGACTGCGCGGGACGATGTCGAGGATGCGGCGGCGTCCGTCGGTGGCCGCGCCGCCAGCCTGCTCGACGATCCAGCCCATGGGGTTGGCCTCGTACATCAGGCGCAGTTTGCCCGGCTTGGTTGGCTCGCGCTTGTCCCACGGGTACATGAACACCCCGCCGCGCGAGAGGATGCGGTGCACGTCGGCCACCATGGAGGCGATCCAGCGCATATTGAAATCCTTGCCGCGTGGGCCTTCTTTGCCGGCCAGACACTCTTCGATATAGCGCCGCACGGGCGGGGCCCAGTGGCGCCAGTTGCTCATGTTGATGGCAAACTCTTGTGTGTCCTCGGGGATGCGCACCTGGTCTTGCGTGAGCACCCAGGCGCCCTGTTCGCGGTCGAGAGTAAACAACGCTACGCCATTGCCCACCGTGAGCACCAGCGTCGTCTGCGGCCCGTAGATGCAGTAGCCCGCCGCCACCTGCTGTCGGCCTGGCTGCAAGAAGTCCGCTTCGCATACCGGATCGACGACGGTGGGATCCTCGTGCACGCGCCGCAGCACCGAAAAGATGGTGCCGATGCTGACGTTGCAGTCGATGTTGCTGGAGCCATCGAGCGGGTCGAACAACAGCAGGTATTCACCCTGCGGGTAACGGTTGGGGATGGGGTGGATGCCGTCGAGCTCCTCGGACGCCATGGCCGCCAAGTGCCCGCCCCATTCGTTGGCTTCGATGAGCACCTCGTTGGCGATGACATCGAGCTTTTTTTGGACCTCGCCCTGGATGTTTTCGCTGCCAGCGCTGCCCAGCACGCCGCCCAAGGCACCCTTGCCGACGGCGATCGCGATGCGCTTGCAGGCGCGTGCCACCACCTCCAGCAGCAGCCGCAGCTCCGGCGTGATGGTGCCGTGCACGCGCTGCTGCTCGATCAGGTAGCGGGTGAGGGAGACGCGGGATTCGCTCATGTCACAGACTCCAGCGGGGACAGTGGTTCAGTCGGCCAGGGCGCGCGTGACGACCTCGCGCACGTCGGTGCTGAGCGACGGGTGCTCGGCCACGGCCTCGATGGCTTGGCTCGCCGCGCTGCGGTACGGTTCGGCCAGTTTGCGCCAGCGGTCGAGCGCGCGCGCCAGGCGGGCCGCCACCTGCGGGTTGAAGGCATCGATCTCCAGCACGCGCTCGCGCCAGAACGCATAGCCCGCACCATCGGCACGGTGGAAACCCGCTGGGTTGGCGTGGCAGTAGGTGCTGATGAGGCTGCGCGCACGGTTGGGGTTACGCAGATGGAAGTCGGGGTGGTGCAGCAGTGCCTGCACGCGCGGCAGCGCGTCGCCGTTGCGGTCGGGCGCGCTGGCTTGCAGCGCAAACCATTTGTCCAGTACCAGTTCTTCGTGCTGGAACAGCGTGTGGAAGCGCTCCAGCGCTGGCGCGGCCAGTTCGTGCCCCGCATGCACCAAGGCCGACAGCGCCTGGTAACGGTCGGTCATGTTGGTGGCGTCCTTGAAGCGCTGGTAGGTCTTGCCCGGCCAGACGGGGTTGCCGTTGTCGCGCGCCGCCAGGCACAGCATGTGCAGGGCCAACCCTGCCAGGGCGCGGCGTCCGGCCGAGACGGGGTCGGGCCGGTACGCACCGTTGTCGCGGTGCGCCTCGAAAGCCCACATCCAGTCCTCGTGCAGCGCGTGCGCCAGTTGCTGGCGCATGGCCTCGCGCACCGCGTGGATGCGCTGCGGATCGACCTCGTCGAGCTGTTCGGCGATGTAGGTCTCTGCTGGGGGCGTGAGGACGAGTTCCTTGAACGCGGCATCCAGCGCCGGGTGGCGCAGCACGTCGCGCATGGCCTGCACGGTGGCAGCGTCCAGCGGCTCGTGCACGGGGCCGCCGGCGCGCACGGCCGCCAGGGCGCGGCGCAACAGCAGCTGCTGGCCGGCTTCCCAGCGGTTGAAGGGGTCGGTGTCGTGTGCCAGCAGCACGCGCAGCTCGTCGTCGGTCAGCGCGTGCTCCAGAATGACCGGTGCGCTAAAGCCCCGCAGCAGCGAGGCGATGGGCGCTGTATCCACCCCTTCGAAGACCACGCGCGTCTCGGGTTCGTGCAGCACGATCAGGCGTTCGGTGCCGGGCAGTGTGTGCCCCTGGTGGTCCAGCAAGCCCATCGCCACGGGGATGACGAAGGGCAGTTTGTCGGGCTGCCCCGGCGTGGGCGGGCAGCTCTGGCGCAGCGTCAGGGTGTAGGTGCGCGCGGCGGGGTCGTAGTCGCTGCTGACGTGTACCCGCGGGGTGCCGGCTTGGCTGTACCAGCGCTTGAACGGCTCCAGCAGCCTTGCCAACTCGCTGCCGGGGTTGGCGTCCGCCATCGCCTGCGCGAAGTCGTCGCAGGTGACGGCCTGGCCGTCGTGGCGCTCGAAGTAGAGTTTCAAGCCCCGCGCGAAGCCGTCGCGGCCGACCAGGGTCTGCATCATCCGCACGACCTCGGCGCCCTTCTCGTACACCGTGACGGTGTAGAAGTTGTTGATCTCGGCGTACTGGTCGGGGCGCACCGGGTGCGCCATCGGGCCGGCATCCTCGGGGAACTGCACGGTGCGCAGCACGCGCACGTCTTCAATCCGCTTGACGGCGCGCGCCGAGGGGCTGCCTGCCATGTCCTGGCTGAACTCTTGGTCGCGAAAAACGGTCAGGCCTTCCTTGAGGCTGAGCTGAAACCAGTCGCGGCACGTGACGCGGTTGCCGGTCCAGTTGTGGAAATACTCATGCGCCACCACCGACTCGATGTGGGCGTAATCCGCGTCGGTGGCCGTCGCCGGGTTGGCCAGCACGTACTTGGTGTTGAAGATGTTGAGGCCCTTGTTCTCCATCGCGCCCATGTTGAAGTCGCTGGTGGCGACGATCATGAAGCGCTCCAAGTCCAACGGCAGGCCAAAGCGCGTCTCGTCCCAGGCGATGGCGGCCATGAGCGAGTGCATGGCGTGCTCGGTTTTATCCAGGTCGGCTGGGCGTACGTAAATCTGCAACAGGTGGTCGGTGCCGCTGCGGCTGCGGATGGGCTGGCTGCGGCAGACCAGGTTGCCCGCCACCAGCGCAAACAGATAGCACGGCTTGCGGTGCGGGTCGACCCAGCGCGCCCAGTGGCGGCCGTCGTCGAGCTCGCCTTGCTCCACCAGGTTGCCGTTGGACAGCAGCACGGGGTAGCGCACCTTGTCGGCGCGCAGCGTCACGGTGTAGGTGGCCATGACGTCGGGCCGATCCAGGAAGTAGGTGATGCGTCGGAAGCCTTCGGCCTCGCACTGGGTGAAAAACGTGCCCTGGCTGACGTACAGCCCCATGAGCTGGGTGTTTTTTTCGGGACAGCAGGTGGTGAAGATTTCGAGCTCGAACGGCTCGGGCCCGGCAGGCAGGTTTTCCAGCACGAGCTGCGTGCCATCGAACTTGAAGCTGGTGCCCTGGCCGTTGACGAGCACGCGCGCCAAGTTGAGGTCTTCGCCGTCGAGGCGCAGCGGCTGCGGGGGCAGATCCGGGTTGCGGCGCACGCGCATGCGGTTGAGCACACGCGTCTTGGCCGGGTCGAGGTCGAACGTCAGGTCGACCGAGTCGATCCAGTACGCCGGAGGGGTATAGTCTTCGCGGCGGACGATGCGGGGGGAGCCTTCGCGGGCAGCGGTCATGGTGTCATCCTGTGGGGCTTGCCGGGGTCAGACGCCTTGCTTGAGCGAGGCTTCGATGAAGACGTCGAGATCGCCGTCCAGCACTTTCTGGGTGTTGGAGACTTCGACGTTGGTGCGCAAATCCTTGATGCGGCTTTGGTCCAGCACGTAAGAGCGGATCTGATGCCCCCAGCCGACATCGGTCTTGGTGGCTTCGAGCTGCTGCTGGGTTTCCATGCGCTTGCGCATTTCCAGCTCGTAGAGCTTGGAGCGCAGCCGCTGCCACGCCAAGTCACGGTTGGAATGCTGGCTGCGGCTGTCCTGCGCCGTCACCACGATGCCGGTGGGGATGTGCGTCAGTCGAACGGCCGAGTCGGTCTTGTTGATGTGCTGGCCACCCGCGCCGCTGGCGCGGTAGGTGTCCACGCGCACGTCGGCGGGGTTGATCTCGACCTCGATCGAGTCGTCGATTTCCGGATAGACGAACACCGAGGCAAACGAGGTGTGGCGCCCACCCGAGGAGTCGAAGGGCGATTTGCGCACCAGGCGATGCACGCCGGTTTCGGTGCGCAGCAGGCCAAAGGCATAGTCGCCCTCGACCTTGATGGTGGCGCTCTTGATGCCGGCGGTGTCGCCGGGCTGCTCGTCTTCGACCGTGGCTTTGAAGCCCTTGCGCTCGGCATAGCGCAGGTACTGGCGCAGCAGCATTTGCGCCCAGTCGCAGGCTTCGGTGCCGCCCGCGCCGGCTTGGATGTCGATGAAGCAGTTGTTCGGGTCCGCCGGGTTGTTGAACATGCGGCGGAACTCCAGCCGCTCGACCTCGGGCGCGATGCGCTCGACGTCGGCCTCGATGGTCTCCAGGCCCGCGTCGTCGTCCTCGGCGCGCGACATCTCGAACAACTCGGTATTGTCGGCCAAATCCTGTGCCAGCCGGTCGAGCACCAGCACGACGTCTTCGAGCGACTTTTTCTCCTTGGCCAATTCCTGCGCGCGCTTGGGGTCGTTCCAGACGGTGGGATCCTCCAGCGCGGCGTTGACCTCGGAGAGCTTCAGCGCCTTGGCATCGTAGTCAAAGAAACCTCCGGAGGTCGGCGACGCGCTGCGTCAGATCTTGCAGTCGGTGGGACAGGGCGTTGAGGCGTTCGGCTTCCATGGGCAAGGCTTTCTGCGTGCGTTTCTTTGAGCGGATTTTTCCAACCCTCCATTTTCGCACGGGGGCGCGCCCGCCGCGTGCCCCGGCCCGGTGGCGAGTGCCGGCGCCGGCCTCAGTGGCGCCGACCCAGCTGCGCCAACAGCATGCCCGCCACGATGAGCGCCGCGCCGCCCCAGCCGCGCCAGCCGATGGCCTCGCCTAGGATCCACCAGCCGCCGATGGCGGCGAAGACCCCTTCGCTGCTGTAGATGACCGCCGCGTGCGAGGCTTTGGCCGAGCGCTGGGCGACGACCTGCAGGGTGTAGGCGATGCCGATCGACAGAATGCCGCCCCACGCGATGGCGCCCGCCGCGCCCAGCAATGCGTCCAAGGCGATCGGCTCGTCGCGCCCCACGGCAGCCACCCACGACAGTGCGCCTGCCACCGCGTATTGCACCACCGACAGGCGGATGGCGTCGTGGCGGCGCGCCCAATGGCTAACCAGCAGTACGTGCACCGCCCACAGGCCGGCGCTGATGAGCTGCAGCCAATCCCCCGGCGCAATCGTGGCGTCGGGCTTGACGGACAGGAAGTACAGCCCCGCAGTCGCCAGCGCCACGGCCAGCCACACGGGCAGGCCGACTGGCTGGCCCAACAAGCGCATCAAGATGGGCACCAGCACCACGTACAGGCCCGTGATGAAGCCCGCGTTCGAGACGGTGGTGCCCAGCAGGCCGACTTGCTGCAGGTTGATGGCGGCAAACAGCACCAGGCCCAGCAGCGCGCCGTCACGCCACAACCCGGTGCTGTCGATGCGCGGCACGGCGGCAAACGGGCCGCCGCGCCACCACCACAGCGGCGCGATCAGCGCCAGCCCCAACATCAGACGCGCAGCGGTGTAGGTGAAGGGGCCGACACTATCCATGCCCAGCTGTTGCGCCACGAAGGTCGAGCCCCAGATTGCCGCGGTGAGCAGCATGAGCAGGTCGGTTTTCCAGGTAGAAGCCGCCATGTCACGCGCCTCCACCGGCGCCGATGGCGTCGTCGGCCGCCTCGAGGTGGGCCTCGAACAGCGTGGCCACCTGCCGTGGTTGGTCGTGGTGCAGCATGTGTCCGGCGTCGTCCACGCGCGCGATGCGGCAGCGCGGCACGGACTGCAGACGCCGGTGGTACTCCGCCAGCGAGTGCTCGCCCCGCGGGAACCACTGTGTCAGGCTGTCATCGCTGGCTTCGACCGCCAGCACGGGGGCCGTGATGGCGGCGTAGATCGCCAGCACCTCGTCCACCCGGTAGAGATGGCTGCTGCGCACCTTGTGTGCCACGTCGCCCAGGATGACCCAGTCGCCCTCCGGGCGTGCCGGATCGAGCGGGCGCGCCCAGTGGCTGGCCAGCCAGCGCGCCCGGTCTTCGGGTAGGCGGCGGTTGGTTTTCATCAGGCGCCGGGCCACGCCATCGAGGCCGGTGTAGGTTTTGAGCGTGAGTTCGCCGCGCGCCAGTTGGTGCAGCTCGTCCATCCACGCCGCGTAGCGCCGCGGGGCCTGCTCGGGTCGGGTGGCGGGCAGGCCAAATCCCTCCAGATTGACCAGGCGTCGCACCCGCGCCGGGCGCACACCCGCGTAGAGCATGGCCACGTTTCCGCCCATGCTGTGGCCGACCAGGTCGATCGGGGCATCCGGTGCGCGCCCCAGGCGGGCGTTGATGCGCTCGATCAAAAAGTCGAGATCGGCCAAGTAGTCGGCAAACAGGTAGTGGTCCGCGTTGCCGTAGGGGGGTGGGGCTACGGTTTGTCCGGCGAGGTGCGCCGCGCGTGTCAGGCC
>NZ_CALIND010000072.1:0-10304 GCF_938045175.1 uncultured Tepidimonas sp. | reverse complement strand
ATACCACACGCTTGCGCCAGACGTTCGGCCTGCACCTGCCGCCGTGGGAGTCCGGCGTGCGGCGTTGGGTGTCGTCTGTTTGCGCTGACCAGGGAATCATCTCGTGATCGTATGAATATTCGAAGCACTTTGCGCAAAGGCATCATCCTCGCGGGCGGCTCGGGCACCCGCTTGCATCCCGCCACGCTCGCGGTCAGCAAGCAGCTGCTGCCGGTGTACGACAAACCCATGGTGTATTACCCCTTGAGCACGCTCATGCTGGCGGGCATCCGCGACGTGCTCGTCATCAGCACGCCGCAAGACATGCCGCGTTTCGCGCAACTGCTGGGCGATGGCAGCCAATGGGGCATGAATCTGCAGTATGCCGTGCAGCCCAGCCCCGACGGACTGGCGCAAGCCTTCATCATCGGTGCCGACTTCGTCTCGGGTCAACCCAGCGCCTTGGTGCTGGGTGACAACATCTTCTACGGCCACGACTTGCAAGTGCTGTTGCAAGCCGCCAACGCCCAGGCGAGTGGCGCCACCGTCTTTGCCTACCACGTGCAAGACCCCGAACGCTACGGCGTGGTCGCCTTCGACGCGCAGGGGCGGGCGCTCAGCATCGAAGAAAAGCCCCAGCGTCCCCGGTCGAACTATGCCGTCACGGGCTTGTACTTTTACGACGAGCAGGTGGTCGACATCGCCCGCGCCGTGCGGCCCAGCGCCCGCGGCGAGTTGGAAATCACCTCCGTCAACCAAGCGTACCTGGAGCGCGGACAGCTCAACGTCCAGATCATGAAGCGCGGCTACGCCTGGCTCGACACCGGCACCCACGACAGCCTGCTCGATGCCGGCCACTTCATCGCCACGCTCGAGCGCCGCCAGGGGCTCAAAGTCGCCTGCCCCGAGGAAATCGCCTGGAGAGCCGGTTGGATCGACGACGCACAGCTGCAGCGCCTGGCCGCGCCGCTGGCCAAGACCGGCTACGGCCGCTACCTGCTGTCGCTGCTGGGGTGAGCCACATGCCCATCACCGTCACCCCTACCGCGATCGCCGACGTGCTCATCCTCGAACCCCGGGTCTTTGGCGATGCGCGCGGCTTTTTTTTCGAGAGCTTCAATCAGCGCGACTTCGAGGCCGCGACGGGCCTGCGGGGCGTCACCTTCGTGCAGGACAACCACAGCCGCAGCGCGCGCGGCGTGCTGCGCGGCCTGCACTACCAAGTTCTCCCGCACGCGCAGGGCAAGCTCGTGCGCGTGGTGCGCGGCGCCGCCTTCGACGTGGCGGTCGACATCCGCCCCGACTCGCCCACCTACGGGCGCTGGGTCGGCGTCGAGCTCAGCGAATCCAACCACCGCCAACTGTGGATACCGCCGGGCCTCGCGCACGGCTTTCTGACGCTCAGCGACGAGGCCGACTTCCTCTACAAAACCACCGACTACTACAGCCCCGCCCACGAGCGCTGCATCCGCTGGGACGACCCGACGCTGGCCATCGAGTGGCCGCTGGGGGGGAGGGCGCCGCAAGTGTCAGAGAAAGACAGTCGAGCACCTCGTTGGCGATTCGATTGAAACCGGCCCTTGTAGAGCGCGAGGGGGCGGAGCGAATACTTTTTGTCCAATCAGTCTTTGACCCCCGCCAAATCCCGCAACACCTGCACCTTGTCGGTGTGCTCCCAGATGAACTCGGGCTCATCGCGGCCGAAGTGGCCATACGCCGCCGTTTTGCTGTAGATCGGCCGCAGCAGGTCCAGCATCTGGATGATGCCTTTGGGGCGCAGGTCGAATACCTCGTTGACGATGGCGGCGATCTTTTCATCCGGGATCACGCCCGTGCCTTCGGTGTACACGGTCACGTTGATCGGGCGCGCCACACCGATGGCGTAGCTGACCTGGATTTGGCACTGGCGCGCAAGCCCTGCGGCGACGATGTTTTTGGCCACGTAGCGCGCAGCGTAGGCCGCGGAGCGGTCGACTTTGGTCGGATCTTTGCCGCTGAAGGCGCCGCCGCCGTGCGGGCAGGCGCCGCCGTAGGTGTCGACGATGATCTTGCGCCCGGTCAGGCCGCAATCACCCTGCGGGCCACCGATGACGAAGCGCCCCGTGGGGTTGATGAGGTAGCGCGTGTCCTTGAGCCACTCCTTGGGCAGCACGGGCTTGATGATCTCTTCGATGCACGCCTCGATGAACGCGGGCTTCATGTGCTTGCCGTCGCTCATCTCCGGGCTGTGTTGGCTGGAGAGCACCACGGTGTCGATGCTGTGTGGGCGGCCGTCCACGTAGCGCATCGTGATCTGGCTCTTGGCATCCGGGCGCAGAAAGGGCAGGCGCCCGTCCTTGCGCAGTTGCGCCTGGCGCTCGACGATGCGGTGCGCGTAGTAGATGGGCGCGGGCATCAGCGCGGGCGTTTCGTCGCACGCGTAACCGAACATCAGCCCCTGGTCGCCCGCGCCGGTGTTGAGGTAGTCGTCACTCGCGTGATCCACGCCCTGCGCGATGTCGTTGCTCTGCTTGTCGTAGGCCACCAGCACCGCGCAGCCCTTGTAGTCGATGCCGTACTCGGTGTTGTCGTAGCCGATGCGCTGGATGGTGTCGCGCGCCACTTGGATGTAGTCTACGTGCGCGTTGGTGGTGATTTCGCCCGCCAACACCACCAGGCCGGTGTTGCACAGGGTCTCGGCCGCCACGCGCGAGCGCGGGTCTTGTGCCAGGATGGCGTCCAGGATGGCATCCGAGATCTGATCGGCCACTTTGTCCGGGTGGCCTTCGGAGACGGATTCGCTGGTGAAGAGGAAGTCGTTCGCCATGGTGTTTACACTCCGTTTGTGGGTTGGCTGCCGGCGTTGCGCCGGCGCCCCGTGAGCGGGTGGTATGGCGAACGCTTTAGCGGCATTTGTGAATCGCCCGCAAGTAGTTCCGTAACTCGGCGATAGGCCCGGATTGTATCCGCGTCGCCGAGGGATGTGTCTCTCCCTTGCCCAATCCCGCTGTCATGATGCGTTGGTTGTTGCTGCTGGCCCGCTGGCCCTTGCCGCTGTTACACGCCCTGGGCTGGGTAGGGGGCTGGGTGGTGTGGCTGCTGTCGCCCCCCTACCGGCGGCGCTGGCGCGAGCACACCCGGCTGGCCGGGCTGCGCGGGTGGCCGCGCTGGGCGTCGGTGGGGGCGGCGGGCCAACAGGTGGCGGAGCTGCCGCGTCTGTGGTTTGGGCCGCCGGTGCGCGTGGGTTGGGAGGGGGCGGCGCACATCGAGGCGGCGTTGGCGCAGGGGCGTGGGGTGTTGTTCTTGACGCCGCACCTGGGGTGTTTCGAGGTCACGCCGCGCGCTTATGCCGAGCGCTTTGGCCGGGCCGGCGCGCCGATCACGGTGCTGTACCGCCCCGCGCGCCACGCCGGGCTGGATGCGGTGCTGCGCCAAGCCCGACAGCGCCCTGGCATGGCGGCGGCACCCACCTCGCTGGCCGGCGTGCGCCAGTTGATGCACGCCTTGCGCCGGGGCGAGGCGGTGGGCCTGCTGCCCGATCAAGTGCCGCCCGAGGGGCTCGGGGTGTGGGCGCCGTTTTTTGGTCGCCCGGCCTACACCATGACGCTGGCCGCGCGGCTGGCGCAGCAGCCCGGCGTGCAGGTGCTGCTGGCGTGGGGGCAGCGGCTGCCCTGGGGGCGTGGCTATGTGGTGCACGTGCAGCCGTGGTCGCAGGTGATGGACGAGCCCCTGGCCGCTGATGCCGCCCTGGCGGCTGCGCAGATCAACCGTGCGATGGAGCGCCTGATCGCGCGAGCCCCGGCCCAGTACTTGTGGGGTTATGCGCGCTACAAATCACCGCGCCCGCTGGGCTGACGCGACGAACGCTTCGATCGACGCGAGCACCCGCTCGGGTTGCTCGTGCAGCAACCAGTGGGTGGCGTCGGGCAGCCGCTCGATACGCAAGTCCGGGACCCACGCCTCCAGTCCCTCGAGCAGGCCGGGCAGCAGCGCCTGGTCGCGCATGCCCCAGATGACCAGCGTGGGCACGGATACGCGCAGCAGCGCATTGGGTAGCTCCACCCCGGCGGCACCGGGGTCGTCGGCACTGGGTGGGCGCAGCGGCGACGCGGCGTAATAGTGGAGCCCGCCCTGCAGGCCGAGGGCCCACACCGCCTCGTGCTGCGCTTGCAGCGCGGGCGTGAGCCACCGGGACGTGTCGGACATCCCCCGAAAAAAAGCCCACAGCTTGGCATAACCGTTGGCCGCCAGCCACTGTGCGGCATCGGGGCGACACAGGACGTTCATGTAGGCGCTGGCCTGCTGCTGCGCGGCCGACGTGCGCAGCTCGCGCCAGAACGTGCCCGGGTGTGGGGAGTTGAGGATGACGAGCCGATCCAGCCGCTGCGGCTGCAGCGCGGCCAGGTTCCAGGCGACGGCGCCACCCCAGTCGTGGGCGACGAGCCCGGCCACGCGCCCGGGTGTGGGGCCATGGACGGTCACCTGTTCGATGAGCGCCGTGATGTCTTGCACCAGGTGCTTGGCGCGGTAGGCTTGCACGTCCTTGGGTGCGCTGGAGCGCTCGTAGCCGCGCAGGTTGGGTGCGATGCAGCGAAACCCGCCATGTGCGGGGTCGGCAAAGTGGCGCAGCGCGTCGTCCCACACGAACGCGGCTTGCGGAAAGCCGTGTAAGAACAGCAACACCGGGCGACTGGGGTCGCCAGCGGCGCGCACACTCAGAGTGATGCCGTGGGGCAGCAGTAGATCGAAGGTTTCAATCATGGGGAGGGGCTCCGGCGCATGGCCCCGCCGCACCCTGGGTCAAGCAGAGGATGGCGCGTGCGTCCAATCCCACAGCCGTTGGGCCACTGCCTCCACACCCTGGCGCTTGAGGGCGGAAAAGAGCATCGCATCCCCGCCGTGGGTTTGGAGTCGCGCAATGGACAGCGCCTTGGTTTGTTCGGGCCGCGAAAGCTTGTCGGCTTTGGTGAGCAACACGAGAAAATCCAACCCCTGCTCCACGCGCGGGCGGATGATGTCGAGCAGTGCTTGGTCGAGTTCGGTCAGGCCCAGACGCGCGTCACACAGCATCACCACCGCGCGCAGGTTGGGGCGGCTGACCAGATAGTTGGCCATGACCTGCTGCCAGCGTCGCTTGGCGGCCTGTGGCACGGCGGCGTAGCCGTAGCCCGGCAGGTCGGCCAGCACGGCATCGGTGGCGCCTTGCTTGCCCAGCGCGAACAGCACGATGCTCTGGGTGCGCCCGGGCATCTTGGAGGCAAACGCGAGCTGGCGCTGTTGCGCGAGCGTGTTGATGCAGGTCGACTTGCCCGCGTTGGAGCGGCCGACGAACGCGATCTCGGGCACGTCCAGCGCGGGCAGGTTTTGCAGTTGTGGCGCTTCGGTGAGGAAGCGCGCCGTGTGCAGCCAGGCCAGTGCCTGTGCTGCTGTCGAGGGGTTGATGGTCGTCATACGGGGTGTGTTTGGCGCCATTGTAGAATTGGGCGTTCCGTACAGGGCGTCGGGGTCGGCCCCGGTGCCGTCCCATCCTTCAGCGACCCAGCCATGAAACCCATCGCCACGCTCATCGGAGCCGTCCTGGCCGCCACCTTGCCCTGGAGCGCCCAAGCGCAGACCGCGCAGCCCGACCTCAAACGCGGTGCCGCGCTCTACGGTCAGGTGTGTGTGGCCTGCCATGCCGCGGATGGCAACTCCACCACTGCCGCCAACCCCAAGCTTGCACAGCAGCACCCCGAGTACCTGATCAAGCAGCTCAAGGAATACAAGTCGGGCAAGCGGGCCAACGCCGTGATGGTGGGTTTTGCGGGCGCCCTGTCCGACCAGGACATGACCGACATCGCCCACTGGCTGGCCAGCCAGAAGGGCACGCCGGGTTTTGCTACCGATGTGGAGCTGGTGCGCTTGGGTGAGCGCATCTACCGCGGCGGCATCGCCGACCGGCGCATTCCGGCCTGCGCGGGCTGCCACGGGCCGGCGGGCTCTGGCATCCCGGCCGAGTACCCGCGCCTGAGCGGCCAGCATGCCGAGTACACCGCGACGCAGCTCAAGCTGTTCCGCAGCAACGAGCGGGCCAACAACAAGACCATGCATGAGATTGCGCGTTACCTGACGGACCGCGAAATCCAGGCCCTGGCCGAGTACACGGCTGGGTTGCGCTGAGTGCCGGGGTGGGTGGCCCGGCGCGCCCACCACGTGCCCACCCATACGCCCGCAGGCGGTCAGGGGAATATCAGTGTCGGGTAATATCTGCATGGGTCGTTTGTCTGCCCTCGGAACCTTCTCCCGACGCTCCACTCTCAATCCAGGCAGGCCCACCGTCGGCCTGCCTTTTTCGTGTCGTCTGCCCGCATGAGCGCCTCCACCGCCGGTATCGAGCTCAAGCTGCCCTCGCGCCGTTTCGCCACGGTGGTGGAGCTGCTGTCGTCCATGCGCTTTGCCATCGCGCTGCTGACGGTGATCTGCATCGCGTCGGTGGTGGGCACGGTGCTCAAGCAGCACGAGCCGATCAACAACTACGTCAACCAGTTCGGGCCGTTTTGGTCGCAGGTGTTTGACGCGCTGGATCTGTATTCGGTCTATAGCGCGTGGTGGTTTTTGCTGATTCTGGCGTTCTTGGTGGTCAGCACCTCGCTGTGCATCGCGCGCAACACGCCCAAGATTCTGGCCGACTTGCGCCAGTTCAAAGAGCACGTGCGCGAGCAGAGCCTGCAGGCGTTTCACCACAAGGCGCAGGCGACCCTGCCCGAGGCGCCCGAGCGTGCGGCCCATCGCATCGGGCAGGCGCTGCTGGCGCGCGGCTGGAAGGTGCGGCTGCAATCGCGCGAAACGCCCCACGGCACCGGCTGGATGGTGGCGGCCAAGGCAGGGGCCGCCAACAAGCTCGGCTATCTGGCCGCGCATTCGGCCATTGTCATCATCTGCATTGGTGGGCTGCTCGATGGCGACCTCATGGTGCGCGCGCAGATGTGGTTTGGCGGCAAGGAGCCCCTGCAGGGCGGCGGCATGATCGCCGAGATTCCGGACAAACACCGACTGCGCGACACCAACCCGACCTTTCGGGGCAACCTGCTCGTCACTGAAGGCACGCGCGCTGGCGTCGCGGTGCTCGCGCAACCCCAGGGGATGATCCTGCAGGAGTTGCCGTTCGACGTCGAGCTCAAAAAATTCATCGTCGAGTACTACGACACGGGCATGCCGCGGCTGTTTGCCAGCGATATCGTCATCCACGACCGCTACACCGGTGAGGCGCGCCCAGCACGGGTGGAAGTCAACCACCCGGTCGAGTATCGGGGGATCCAGATCTATCAGTCCAGCTTCGACGACGGCGGCTCGCTGGTCAAGCTGCGGGCGCTGCCGATGGGCGCCAACGTCAAGCCGTTCGAAGTGCAAGGGCGCATCGGCGAAGCCACCACGTTGACCAATGGCGAGCAGCGGCTGCGGCTGGAGTTCACCGGGCTGCGCGTCATCAACGTGGAAAACTTCAGTGGCAACGCCGGCGCCGGCGCCGATGTGCGCAAGGTCGATTTGCGCCAAGCGATCGAGTCGCGCCTGGGGGCGGGCAACAAGACCGCGACCGAACGGGTGCTGCGCAACGTCGGTCCCAGCATCACGTACCGGCTGCGCGACGAGGCTGGGCAAGCGCGCGAATTTCATAATTACCAGTTGCCGATCGACTTGGACGGCCAGCGCGTTTACTTGCTGGGCGTGCGGGAATCCCCGTCCGAGCCGTTTCGTTACCTGCGCGTACCGGTGGACGAGAAGGACAGTCTCGACGGCTTCATTCGCCTGCGCGCCGCGTTAGCGGACGACGCGTTGCGAACGATGGCGGTGCGGCGTTATGTGGCGATGGCGGCCGCAGGCCAGCCCGCCAGCGTGGTCGAGGCGCTGACCGCGTCGGCGCACAGGACCTTGAATTTGTTTGCCGGCGACGACCCCGAGCTCGAGCGCCTGCCGCACAACGGCGCCCCGCGCTTGGGCGGCTTGCAAGCGCTGTCGGCTTTTCTGGAGGCCAACGTCCCCGAGGCCGAGCGCGAGCGCGCGGGCGAGGTGTTGCTGCGCATCCTCAATGGCACGCTGTTCGAGCTGCACCAGCTCAGCCGCGAGCGCGCCGGCCTGCCGCCCGCCGAGCGCAACGACGCCACGGCCGCGTTCATGACGCAAGCGGTGCTGGCCCTGTCGGATGCGTTTTTCTATCCGGCGCCGCTGACGTTCGAGCTGACCGACTACGAGCACGTACAGGCCAGCGTGTTTCAGGTCGCGCGTGCCCCTGGCAAGACCATTGTTTATATCGGTTGCCTGTTGCTCATCATCGGCGTTTTTGCCATGCTGTACGTGCGCGAGCGGCGCTTGTGGGTGTGGTTGGCGCCCACTGGCAGCGCGGGTAGTCAGGCGACGATGGCGCTGTCGAGCAACCGCAAGCTGCTCGACAACGATCGTGAATTCGACGGCCTCAAGGGCTTGCTGCATCCGCCCACCCAGGAGGGGACGACATGACATCGGCATCGCAGACGATCGATTTGCAACTGGACAAACAGCGCACCGGCGCCACGGGCTGGCGTGGTTGGCTGGTGGCGCGCACGCGCTGGGACTGGCTGTACGCCCTGCTGGTGCTGGCGGGCACGGCCGTTGCGTTTGCCGTCTATGGCGCGCGCATGGACGTCTATGAACGCGCGATCCTGGCTGGCACGGCGCCCAGCCTGATCGCACTGGCGTGGTTCTGGCGCCCGGTGCAGGCGCTCACGGTGGTGGTGGCGGCGCTGTCGCTGCTGGCCATCGGCTTGTATCAGGTCGATGGGCGTGCCGACTTGGCACGTGCCGATCAAGTGTTTTTGCTCAAGTACTTTTTGTCCAGCCAGTCGGCCATCCTGTGGATGAGCGTGCTCTTTTTCATGAGCACGGTGTTTTACTGGATCGGGCTGCTGGCACCGCGCGGTGGGCAGACCGCGCAGATGCTGGGCTCGCGCCTGGCGTGGGCGGCGGTGACGCTGGCGCTGGTGGGTACCATGGTGCGCTGGTACGAGAGCCACCAGATCGGGCCGGGCATCGGCCACATTCCGGTGAGCAACCTGTACGAGGTGTTCGTGCTGTTCGCCTGGCTGACGGCCGCCTACTACCTGTACTACGAAGACCGTTACCAGACCCGCAGCATGGGCGCGTTCGCCATGCTGATTGTCAGTGCCGCGGTCGGCTTCCTGCTGTGGTACACGGTGGTGCGCGAGGCGCACCAGATCCAGCCCCTGGTCCCGGCCCTGCAGAGCTGGTGGATGAAGCTGCACGTCCCGACCAACTTCATCGGCTACGGCACCTTCGCCATCGCCGCCATGCTGGCCTTCGCCTACCTGATCAAGCAGAGCGCCGGCGAGACCCGCTGGTGGAAGCTGCTGCCGCTGTGGGTGCTGGGGATCGTGCTGTGCTTCGAGCCGCTGGTGTTCCGTCAAGGGGCGGCAGACAAGGGAGGCAGTTACTGGTTCGTGTACTTCGGCGTCTCGGCGCTGATCGTGGGCGGCATTCTGGCCGCGCGGCGGCGCATTGCCGAGCGCTTGCCCAGCCTGCAGGTGCTGGACGACGTGATGTACAAAGCGATCGCGGTCGGATTTGCGTTCTTCACCATCGCCACCGTGCTGGGTGCGCTGTGGGCGGCGGAGGCGTGGGGTGGCTACTGGAGCTGGGACCCGAAAGAAACCTGGGCGCTGATCGTGTGGCTGAACTACGCCGCATGGCTGCACATGCGCTTGATGAAGGGCCTGCGTGGAACGGTCGCTGCCTGGTGGGCGCTGGTGGGGCTGGCCATCACCACTTTTGCTTTCCTCGGTGTCAACATGTTCTTGAGCGGCCTGCACAGCTACGGCTCGCTCTGACGGGGATTCCCAGCCATGTCTGCCGTGCGGCCCAGCGAGATCACGCCACGTACGGTCTATGAAAACCGGCGCGACTGGCTGCGCCGCCTGGGCCTGGTCACTGCCGCCGCATGGGCGCCAAAGGGATGGTCGTCATCGACCTCGGCGGTCGTTCGGCCAGGCAAGCGCCCGCCGTTGGCAGCCGTGCCCAGCACGCTGCCTGGCGCCCGCACCGCCGACGCATGGACGCCCTACGAGCAGGTCACCCAGTACAACAATTTTTACGAGTTCGGCGTCGACAAGGACGAGCCAGCTCGGCTCGCGCACCGCATGCCCCTGCGGCCATGGACAGTGCAAATCGATGGCCTGGTGGCCAAGCCGTTGACGCTGGACATCGACGACCTGCTCAAACTCGCGCCGATGGAGGAGCGCATTTACCGGCTGCGCTGTGTCGAGGGCTGGTCGATGGTGGTGCCGTGGATCGGTTACCCGCTGGCCGCACTCATCGAG
>NZ_CALIND010000071.1:0-7300 GCF_938045175.1 uncultured Tepidimonas sp. | reverse complement strand
GGCGTCCGGCTTCGCGGCGGGGGTGGTCTTCTTGCGTGGCATGGGGGCTCCTGAACATCGTCATGGTAGGCCCCTCACACAAAAATCCTGACACCCTCACACCCTGCGTTTTGATACGGATGGGGGTTTATAGCGCAATCGCGGGCGTTGTACCATCGGGCCCCGCCCTGAGGTCTATCCGAGCTCATGGTCGATCACGGCCGGTCGCTGCCGCCGGTCGACGCCAAACCCAGTGCCTTGAGTTTGCGGTAGAGCGTGCGCTCGCTCATCCCCAGCTGGCGCGCCAGCTCCGCGCGCGTGCCGCGGTGGCGCTGCACGGCTTCGCGCAGCGCCTGGGCCTCGCGCGTGCGCCAAGCGGTCGCCACGGGCGTGTCACCAGGGGCCACGACATCGGCCGCCGTTGGAGGGGCGAGCACTGGCTCGCGCCGCAGACCGATGCGGCCGGCGTCGATCGCTTCGCGCACGGTGTCGGCATCCAGCACCGGCTGGTCGCTCAGCAAGACGGCCCGCTCTAGCACGTTGCGCAGCTCGCGCACATTGCCGGGATAGTCGTAGGCCATCAGCGCCTGCAACGCCGCCGGAGCCAGCGTGCGCGGGCGCTGGGGATCGATGCGCTGCAGCAAGGCTTCGGCCAGCAGCGGCAGGTCCGCGCGGCGTTCGCGCAGGGGCGGCAAGTGGACCGGGAAGGTCGCGAGCCGGTAATACAAGTCCTCGCGAAACCGCCCTTGTCGCACCATCGAGACCAAATCGCGGTGCGTGGCCGCCACCACGCGAATATCGGCGTGGCGAATCTCGTTGCTGCCCACCCGCCGGTACGTGCCCGCCTCCAGCAGACGCAGCAGCTTGACCTGCATGGACAGCGGAATGTCACCCACCTCATCCAGAAACAGGGTGCCTCCGCTGGCGGCCTCGACCAAACCGGCACGCGCACCGCTGGCACCGGTGAACGCGCCGCGCTCATGCCCAAACAGCTCTGACTCAAACAGGCTCTCGGGGAGACTCGAGCATTCCACGGGCACCAACGCCTTGCCCGCGCGGGGACTGGCTTCATGGATGGCGCGCGCCACCATCTCCTTGCCCGTCCCCGACTCGCCCAGCAGCAGCACACTGGCGCGCGAGGGAGCCACGCGTGCCACCAGCGCCAACATGCGCTGGAACGTGGGCGAACGCCCAATCAAGCCCTGACGATCGGGCCGCCCGTGTGCGCCGGGCAAGGTCTCCATCTTTTCGACGAAGTACCCCGGTGCGCCGCCCTCACCCGGCAATGGCGTGAGCTCGATGTTGACATACTCCTCACCCACCGGCGTGTGATGCAGGTGCAAAACGTGCTCGCGTTGGCCCGACTGGCGCGCACGCGCCAGGGGACAGGTTTCGCCTGCCTGATCGCAGGGCACGGAGAAGTGATGCGACACCTCGTAGCAGCGTCGTCCCACCACACTGTGCTGCGAGCCGAAGGCGCGTCGGTACGCCTCGTTGGCCGCCAAGATGCGGTACTCGGCATCGAACAAGATGTGCGGCTCGGAAAGGTTTTCGAGATACGCCGTCAGTAGGCTCAAAGGTTTCATGACGCGAAGGACTGGCGCCTGGCGGTGACATTGAGCTGCCATTTTCTGTCACACGTGACACACCCGGTGCGTCCGGGGGGTTTTCTGTGCGAGGGTTTACCCGCGGGCGGAGCCGGTACACCCGCCACGGTGATGGCTGGCACGGTTTTTGTTACGGACCAAGAGGAGAAAACGATCACGGCAGAACCATGAACCCGACACCGACCCTCACGGAGCCAGGCCCTGCCCACTTGGCGGCGCGACGCCAATGCGAACCGGTCAACGGCACCCGGCTCGCCGGTGGGGATGCGGCGGCAGGGGGCTGACCATGCTGTTTCGGATCTTGCACGACGAAGCCAGCGGGGTGCTCAGCTACTTGCTGGGCGACGAGGCGACGCGCGAGGCCGTGCTGATCGATCCGCGCAGCAGCGACCGCGTCGTGCTGGACGCCGTGCTGCACGCCGAGCGGCTGAAGTTGCGCTGGATCTTGCGCACCCACGACCACGAGGGCGCGCAACCACACGAAGCGCGCCGCCTGCTGGCATGGCGGGTACCGCTGGTACAAGGGCGCGAGCGCACCGGGGCGACCGTCCCTGCCGACGGCGAACGGCTGCCATTCGGCAACGAGGTGATCCAGGTCATGCTCACACCGGGCCACACCCGCGACGGCTTGAGTTTTCGGTGGCGCGACCGCGTGTTCTGCGGCGGCTTGCTAGCCACCCAGGCCTGCCCTCTACAACCGCAGCCCGAAGACGCCGCCGCGTTGTGGGACAGCGTCAGGTGCCGCCTCTTTTCCCTGCCCGACGAAACGCTGCTCTTTGCCGGCCACGCCCGGCGCTCGCGCGTGGTCAGCACCGTGCTGGAGCAGCGCCGCTGGCACCCGCAGTTTGCCGCGCTGTCGCGCGACGCCTATCTGGCGCGCATGGCCGCGAAAGTGCGTGGCGTCGGCAGCGCAGGCAACGGCCGCTCGGTCGCTTCGGCCCGGTGAATGATGCCGCCGCCCAGGCACACGTCGCCGTCGTACAGCACGGCGCTTTGCCCCGGCGTGACGGCCCATTGCGGCTCGTCGAAGGCCAGGCGCACCCCCTCCGGGGTCAGCGCCAGCTCGCACGCGGCGTCCACTTGGCGGTAGCGCGTCTTGGCACGGTAGCGCCCCGAGGCGGGCGGCTCACCCGCGATCCAGCTCACGTCTTGCGCCAGCAGCCAGCGCGAGAGCAACCACGGGTGATCGTGCCCCTGCACGGCCCACAGTGTATTCGTGGTGGGCTGCTTGCGCGCGACGAACCACGGCGCATGCTCCCCCGGCCCACGGCCCGCCTCGTCGCCTTTGACCCCGCCGATGCCCAGCCCCTGTCGCTGGCCCAAGGTATAAAAGCTCAGGCCCACATGGCGGCCCACCTCGCGCCCGTGCTCGTCCACGATCGGGCCAGGCGTGGCCGCGAGATAGCGTTGCAGGAAAGCCCGAAACGGCCGCTCGCCGATGAAGCAAATGCCCGTCGAGTCTTTCTTTTTGGCGTTGGGCAAGCCAATGTCGGCGGCGATGCGGCGCACCTCGGTCTTGCGCAATTCGCCCACTGGGAAGACGGTGCGAGCCAGCTGGCTCTGCTCGAGGCGGTGCAGGAAGTAGCTCTGGTCCTTGGTGGGGTCGACACCCTTGAGCAGCTCGTAGCGGCCCGTGGCATCGTTGAAGCGCACGCGCGCGTAGTGGCCGGTGGCAATTTTGTCCGCCCCGAGCTGCATCGCATGGTCGAGGAAGGCCTTGAACTTGATCTCGGCGTTGCACAAGATGTCTGGGTTTGGCGTGCGCCCGGCCTCATACTCGCGCAAGAATTCCGCAAAGACGCGGTCCTTGTACTCGGCCGCAAAGTTGACGTGCTCGACGTCGATGCCGATCACATCCGCCACGCTGGCCGCGTCGAGCCAGTCCTGTCGGCTGGAGCAGTACTCGCTGTCGTCGTCATCTTCCCAGTTCTTCATGAAGATGCCGACTACCTCGTGGCCCTGCTGCTTGAGCAAGTAGGCACTGACGGCCGAGTCCACCCCGCCCGAAAGCCCGACGACGATACGTTGCTTGATCATGGCCCGATTATCGGGCCCCAAAGATCAGCCGTTCCCTCCGTGAGGTATTGTCATTGCGAATGATTTGCATTACGATCGGTGGTCGGCTCGTGGTGAGTCGCAAGGAGCCCCCATGGAATGGCAGACTGAACCCCTCGAACCCCTGCTGGCTGGAACGCTGGCCCTGCTCCATTTGCACGCGACGAGCGATCTCGATCGTCCCGTGTGTCCCAGGGCCGCCTTCAAGCTGGCACACAATCTGCACCGGCTGGCCAACCACCCGGCATGGAGCGACGCCATGGCCACGGTGCTGGCACGCCTGTCAGGCGCTTGGCGCGAGCGCGCCCATCAAGCCGCGATCGCGGGCGATGCCGACGGGCCGTCGGGGCGTGATGGCCCCCTGTATCACTGACGTAGCGCAACACCTTGGGAAACGGCGATGGAATGGATGGAAGAATACACAGCGGTCTGCCGCGAGTGGGCACGCGCGCAACGCCTCACCGAAATCTGTCAACGTCAGTGGTTGGCAGAGCGCATGGCTTTGGAGTCGGAATTGCTGCGGCTTCGGGGTGCGCTGCTGGTGTTGCGCACCGCTTGGCTGTGGGGGCTGAAGCCACAAGGGTCCTGCTGGCCGCGCCAACACCATGCCACGAGCGCGGCGCCAACATCTGACCGCACCGACCGTCTATCGGCTACCGCGATCGCACAGCGCGCGCTGTGCCAAGCCGGATGCCAAGGCCACGGCCACACGTGGCTAGGCGATGATGGTCGGTGCCGCCTTCTAGGCACGCCTTGCGACGGAGTCACCGCCAACGCCGCCCTTACGACGGCTCGCCCATGAGGCTTTGCAGGTAGTTGGGCAATCCTACCTTCTCGATCAGCTCGAGCTGGGTTTCCAGGAAATCGATGTGCTCTTCCGTATCTTCGAGAATGCCCTGCAACACATCACGGGAAACGAAGTCACGCGCGGCTTCGCAGGTCGCAATACCATCTTTGATGGTTTGCTGCGCCGCACGCTCCAATGCCAGGTCAGCCTGCAAAATCTCGGGTACGGTCTCACCCACCTGCAGCTTGCCCAAATCCTGCAAATTGGGCAGCCCGTCGAGCATGAAGATGCGCGCCATGAGACGGTCGGCGTGCTTCATCTCGCCGATCGACTCCGAATACTCTTTCTTGGCCAGCTTGGTCAAGCCCCAGTGGTCGAGCATCCGGTAATGCACGAAATACTGGTTGATGGCGGTCAGTTCGTTTTTGAGCTGGGCTTGCAGTGCAGCCAGTACGTCGGGCGAGCCTTTCACAGGGTTGTGCCTTTCATTGACGGGTAACGGGAACCCGACCATGTTACACGCTCTACCCGCTCGGCGCACAGCGTTCGGGAACCTGCACCCTCTCGAGGCTGCCCACCCACGGGCACGTCTGCACCCTCAGAGAGCAACGCCCAGCGCGGCGGGCGCTGCGGCGCCCCCCACGCCAGGCCCGGCGCCGAGCAAGCGCTGCGAACAGCGCGCCTGCGCCCAGATGTCGCGCGCGCACGCTTCGCAGCGCCCGCAACAGGTCGCCACCCCGTGCTCGAATTGCAAATCGTCGAACGCTTGTCCTTGCCGTGCGGCGGCACGGATGGTGCGGTCGCTGACGCGATGACAGATGCAGACAATCATGGCCAACGGTGCAAAATGGTCGTTACGTCAATGATACTGATTCCCATTTGATATGTAAAGGGTGGGCGTTCGCGGGCGTTGATAATGGAGCCCTGTGCCAACCGCACCCGCTCGAACCCGTCAGCCGCCCCCATGGAACTCTCCACCTGGCTCGCCCTCTTCGCCGCCTCCTGGGCCATCAGCCTGTCGCCGGGCGCGGGTGCCGTCGCGGCAATGAGCGCGGGGCTCAATCACGGCTTTCGGCGTGGCTACCTGACCACGATCGGGCTGGTGGCGGGCATCTGGACCCAGCTCGCCGTCGTCGGTGCCGGGCTGGGCGCGGTGGTAGCCGCTTCCAGCACGGCGTTCCAGGTCGTCAAGTGGGTGGGGGTGGCTTATTTGGTATGGCTGGGTGTGCAGCAGTGGCGTGCGCCCGCGCGCCCGTTGACGGCGGCAGCGGGTGCAGCGCCCGTGCGCGCGCGCGACGCCATTGTGCGCGGCTGGATGGTCAACGCCGTCAACCCCAAGGGCACGGTCTTTCTGCTGGCCGTGGTGCCGCAGTTTCTCGACCCCCATGCGCCACTCCTGTGGCAATACGTCATCGTCGGCTTGACGTTGGGCTTTACCGACTTGGTGGTCATGGGTGGTTACACGGCCCTCGCCGCGCGGCTGCTGGCGTCGCTGAAGTCGCCCGCATACATGCGGGCGCTCAACCACGTGTTTGGCTCGCTGTTCGTGGCCGCCGGGGCATGGCTGGCGGCGTTCAAGCGCGGGGTCTGAAAACGCTGGTTGGTTCGCTCAGCCCCGCACCTCGCCCTCGCCGAGCACGACGTATTTGAGCGACGTCAGCCCCGCGACACCCACGGGGCCGCGGGCGTGGAATTTGTCGGTGCTGATGCCGATTTCCGCACCCAGCCCGTACTCGAAGCCATCGGCAAAGCGGGTGCTGGTGTTGACCATGACGCTGCTGGAGTCCACCTCGCGCAAGAAGCGCTGGGCGTGGCGGTGGTCGGCGGTCAGGATCGCATCCGTGTGGTGACTGCCGTAGCGGTTGATCCAGTCGATGGCCTCATCCAACCCCGCCACCACTTTGACGCTGATGATGGGGGCGAGGTATTCGGTGGACCAATCTTCCTCGGTGGCATCGACCACATGCGCCCCCGGCACCGCCGCCAGCAGGGCTTTGGCTTCGGGGCAGCACCGCATCTCGACCCCTTTGGCGGCAAAGACGGCACCGATGCGCGGCAAAAACGCCGCCGCCACCCCGCGCGCCACCAGCAGGCTCTCGGTCGCGTTGCACGGGCTGTACTTTTGCGTCTTGGCGTTGTCGGTGACCTTGACGGCGAGGTCGAGGTCGCACGGGTCGTCCACGTAGGTGTGGCAGTTGCCGTCCAGGTGCTTGATGACGGGCACCTTGGCCTCGTGGCTGATGCGCTCGATGAGGCCCTTGCCGCCGCGCGGGATGATGACGTCCACGTACTGCGGCATGGCGATCAGCTGGCCCACCGCCTCGCGGTCGGTGGTGGGCACGAGCTGCACCGCCTCGCTGGGCAGTCCGGCGTCGCGCAGCGCCTGCTGTACCAGCGCTGCCAGCGCCTGGTTGGACGCGATCGCCTCCGACCCCCCGCGCAAAATGCAGGCGTTGCCGCTCTTGATCGACAGCGACGCCGCTTCGATGGTCACGTTGGGGCGGCTCTCGTAGATCATGCCAAAGACGCCGATGGGCACGCGCATCTGCCCAACCCGAATGCCGCTAGGCTGCTGCTGCAGTCCGATGACCTCGCCAATGATGTCGGGCATGGCGGCCAATTGCTCGCAGCCTTGGGCGCAGGTCTCGATGACTTTGGGCGTCAGGCGCAGGCGGTCCACCATCGGTTCGGCCAGGCCGCTGGCGCGGGCGCGCTCGACGTCCTGGGCGTTGGCGGCTTGCAGCGCGTCAACGTTGGCGCGCAGCAGCGCCGCCAAACCCCGCAAAGCGGCGTTTTTGTGCGCCGTGCTGGCCCGGGCCATCACGGCCGAAGCGGCGCGGGCCTGCCGGCCCAGCCCTTGCATCAAGTCGGA
>NZ_CALIND010000070.1:0-13605 GCF_938045175.1 uncultured Tepidimonas sp. | reverse complement strand
TCTATCGCCTTCGCCAATCACCGGTTTCATCACGCTGTCATCGTTGGCGTCAACCATACCCGGGTTTCTCGACCACACTCACCCGGAGGTTAGCCCACCATGGCCAAAGATTTTTCGTTGATGGAAGACTCCAACCGCAGCCTCAACCCGAGCATCCACGAGGTCTCGGACCCTGCGCGCCGCATCTTCGTGCGCGGCACACTGGCCAGCGCGGCCGCCAGCCTGCTGGGCGGTGGCCTGCTGGCGGGCTGTGCCAGCACCGGCCCGTCGCCCGCAGCCACGCTGGGCCGCACCATTGGCTTTGCCAGCGTGCCCATGCGCAATGTCGACGAGGTCATCGTACCCCCGGGCTACACCGCGCGCGTGCTCAACCGCTGGGGCGACCCGGTGGGCATCGCTGGGCGCATGCCGGCGTTCAAGGCCGACGCCTCCAACACCGCCGCAGAACAGGAAGCGCAAGCCGGCATGCACCACGACGGGCTGGCGTACTACCCGTTGGATGGCAGCCGCCGCGGCTTGCTGGCCATCAACCACGAATACACCGACGATGGGCTGCTGCACCCGGACGGCATGAAGACCTGGAGCGCCGACAAGGTGCGCAAGGCCCAAGCCGCCCATGGCGTGTCCATCATCGAAGTCGAAGCCACGCCGCAAGGCTGGCGCCAGGTGCTGCCGTCCAAGTATGCGCGCCGCATCACCGCCTACACCCCCATGCACATCAGTGGGCCTGCCGCGGGTCATCCCCTGATGCGCACCGCCGCCGACCCCCAAGGCACGCGGGTGCTGGGCACCCTCAACAACTGCGCGCACGGCCACACCCCCTGGGGCACCTACCTGACCTGCGAGGAAAACTTCATCGGCTACTTCCACGGTCCGGACCAGCCCGATGCGCACGGCAAGCGCTGGGGCCTCAAAAAAGGCGGCGCCGGCTACCGCTGGCACGAATTCGACGAGCGCTTCGACGCCACCAAGCATCCGAATGAACCGAACCGCTTCGGTTGGGTGGTCGAAATCGACCCGATGGACCCCACGATGACCCCCATCAAGCGCACCGCGCTGGGCCGCGCCGTGCACGAGGGCGCGACGGTGGCGCTGACCGACGACGGCCGCGTCGTGGTCTACATGGGTGAGGACGCCCGCTTCGAGTACATCTACAAGTTCGTCAGCCGCGACCGCGTCAAGCCCGGTGGCTTTGCCGCCAACCGCGATCTGTTGGACCACGGCACGCTGTACGTGGCCAAGTTCAACGCCGACGGCAGTGGCGAGTGGCTGCCCCTGGTGTACGGCCAAGGGCCGCTGACGGCCGCCAATGGCTTTGCCGACCAGGGTGAGGTGCTCATCAAGGCCCGCCAGGCCAGCGACGCGCTGGGCGCCACCAAGATGGACCGCCCCGAGTGGACCGCGGTAGACCCCATCAGCAAAGAGGTCTACTGCACCCTGACCAACAACAGCAACCGCGGCCGCGACGGCCACCCCGGTGTCGATGCTGCCAACCCGCGCGCCAACAACACCATGGGCCACATCATCCGCTGGAAAGAAAGCGGCGACCTGGACGCGCGCCGCTTCACCTGGAACCACTTCGTGCTGGCCGGCGACCCCTCGCTGGCGCGTGCCGACGCCAAGGGCAACGTGCGTGGCGACATCTTCGGCAGCCCGGATGGGTTGTGGATCGACCCGCGCGGCGTGCTGTGGATCCAGACCGATGTGTCCACCTCGACGCTGGGCAAGGGTGACTACGCCAACCTCACCAACAACCAGATGCTGGCCTGTGACCCGACCAAGGGTGACATCCGCCGCTTCCTGGTGGGGCCGCGCGGGTGCGAAGTCACCGGCGTGGTCTTGACGCCCGACCTGCGCACGATGTTCGTCAACATCCAGCACCCGGGCGAAACCCCCAGCGAACGCAGCGACCCCGACGCTCCGACCAAAATCTCGTCGTGGCCTGACCGCGGCCGCCCGCGCTCGGCCACCATCGTCATCACCAAAGACGACGGCGGCGTCATCGGCCTGTGACCCCCGGGCGGACACCCGGTCCGTTCGCCCCGATCTGTCGGCCCCTCGGGGCCGGTTTTGTTGAGGAGCCCGACCCCATGCGTTTTCCCCTTTTGCCCCGGGCGTGGCGCGGCGCCGTCGCCGCCACGGCCGTGCTGCTGGCCGGCACCGTCGCGGCCCAGACCGTGCGCTTCGTCGCGCTGGGCGACATGCCCTACGGCCCCCCTGACAAGAGCTATCCGCCCTACCGCGCGCTGATCGAGCGCGTCAACGCGCTGCAGCCGGCCTTCACCGTCCACGTCGGCGACTTCAAAGCCGGCTCCACGCTGTGCAGCAACGAGGAGTTTTCCGCCCAGCTGGAGCACTTTGGCCGCTACCGCGGTGCCGTGGTCTACACCCCGGGCGACAACGAGTGGACCGACTGCCACCGCGCCAACAACGGCAGCTACGACCCGCTGGAGCGCCTGGCCACGCTGCGCCAGCGCTTCTACACCCCCGGGCGATCGCTCGGCCAGCAGCCCATCGCGGTGGAAAACCAGTCCACCGTCATGCCCGCCTTCGCGCCCTATGTGGAAAACCAGCGCTGGTGGGCCGGCGACGTGCTGTTCGTCGCCGTGCACATCGTTGGCAGCAACAACAACTTCGAGACGCGCGACCCCAAGGCCGTGGCGGAATTTTTCGAGCGCGACCGCGCCAACGTCGCCTGGCTGCGCGCTGCCTTCGAGCTGGCGCAGCAGCGCAACGCACGGGCCATGGTGGTGGCCATGCAGGCCGACCCGTTCGACAACCAGCAGCCGGTGGAGACGTTCCCGCGCCACTCGGGCTTTGCCGCCAGCATCGGCGACACGCTGGTGCCGCTGGCCGCGCAGTGGGGCCGCCCGGTGCTGCTGATCCACGGCGACAGCCATGTGCTGGCCTTCGACAACCCCTTCAAGCACCAGAAAAAGCCAGTGCTGAACCTGACACGCCTGCAGGTGCCGGGCGCGGCCGACGTGCGCGCGGTGGAGGTGAGCGTCGATCCGGCGTCGTCGCAGCCGTGGACCATCCAGGTCTTTGACGCCCAGCCTTGAGGCGCGTGTGAAGCCCGATGACGTTGTTTATGAACAACATTCGGGTTATCACGAATTGACTTCACATCACCGTCATCAGGGGCCGGTGCAATAGCCCCTGTGGTTCGGCCCTCCGGGCCACCCATCCCCGGTTGCAGCCCCCCATCCGGGGCTGCCGCTTTCTGGTTCAACCCTAGGAAATCCGACGATGAAAAAATCCCTGATCGCCCTGGCCGCCCTGATGGCCACCGGGGCCGCCCTGGCCCAATCCAACGTCACGCTGTACGGTCGCGTGGACCTGTCGGTGGGCAACCTCAAGGACAAGGTCAAGAACACCTCCACCACCCAGATGTTCCAGGGCGGCGACGGCGGTCTGACCACCTCGCGCTGGGGCCTGCGCGGCACCGAGGATCTGGGCGGCGGCCTGAAGGCGGCCTTCAAGCTGGAAAACCGCTTCAACGCCGACACCGGCGCGTCGCAAGACCCATACTTCAAAGGCGAATCCAGCCTGTCGCTGATGGGTGGCTTCGGCGAGGTCAAGCTCGGCCGCAGCACCACGGTGTACGACGACGTGCGCGCCCTGGGCCAGAGCCGCGATGTGTTCGACTCGGCCTTCACCGCTTCCAGCAACGGCGTGTTCAAGTCGGGCGGCGACTATGCCTCGCGCTTCGACAACAAGATCAGCTACTACAGCCCCAACATGGGCGGCTTCTACGCGGGCATCGACGTCTCGCTGGACGAGAAGGCCGGCGTCTCCCAGGACAAGTACGCCTTCAAGGCCGGCTACAAGCAAAAGGAATTCGAGGTCGCTCTGGCCCACCAAAACGAGAAGGACAAATCCGACAAGTACACCGCGCTGGCCGCGATGTATGACTTCGGCAGCTTCTCGGTGTCGGGCGTATACAACCAGCGCAAGGGCAACGCCGCCAACGGCGACGACAGCGAATACGCGCTGGGCGTGACCGTGCCGGTCGGGGCCTGGGCCTTCTCCGGCGGCTATGCCTACAGCAAGACCAAGGACTCGGCCGGCGGCGCCAAGAACGGCAAGGCCAGCGGCTTCGCCCTCGGCGCCACCTATGCCCTGTCCAAGCGCACGCGCCTGTACGCCGGCTAACGCGACGTGGTGGTGAAGAACAACGTCGGGGCCAAGACCAAGGACGAGCGCCTGGTCGCCTTCGGCATGCGCCACGACTTCTGATCGCGGCCCTGTCCGCACACGGGCGGTGACGGGCCGCCCGATCTCTCCAAAAACGCTCCTTGGGACGGGCTTTCTGCGGAAAGCCCGCTTTTTTTCTCAGGACAGGGCACGCTGGCGCCACGCGGCCAGCGCCCCCAGCCACAGCGCCCCGGCGGAAAACACCAACCCCCGCTCCAGCCCCCCGGGGCCGTCGCCGATCCAGCCCACCACGGCCGGACCGACGATCTGGCCCGCCGCAAACACGATGGTGAAGGCACTGATGCCCGCCGCCCAACGCGCCGCGGGCAGGTTGTGGCGCACCAACGCCGTGGTGGACGCGACCACGGACAAAAACACCGCGCCAAACAGCAGGCCCGACGCCAGCAGCACCGGCCAGGCGTGGGTCACGGCCGGCAACACCGTGGCCAGACCGAGCAGTGCATTCAGCCGCGCCAGGGGCTGTCCGTCGCGGTGCCGATCCAGCAGCCCGGCCCACAGGCGCGACGACGCCATCACCGCCACCCCCAGCAGGGCATAGAACAGCGTGATTTCAGCCGCAGGGGTGCCGCGGTCGCGCAGCAGCGCGATCACGAACGTCATGTAGCCGATATAGCCCACCCCAAACAAGGCGTAGCCCACCAGCGAGGGGGCAAACGCCCGCAGCAGCGCCCCGGTGTGGCTCGGTCCCCCGGCCGCGGCGGGCGCTGTGGAACTGGTCGGCGCCGGCGGGGCCGCGCCCGTCAGCCCCAGCGTGCCCAGGCCCCGCCAGGCGTGGGCCAGGCCCCCGGTGGCCGCCAGACAGGCCACGGCCAAGGCCCACCAGGCCCACGCCCAGGCGTGCGGCCGATCCGCCGCCCAAGCCAGCACGGCCGGCACCGCCAGCGACGACAGCACGATGCCGCTGCCCACGCCACCGTAGTACAGGCCCAGCATCAGGCCGGCATGGCGGGGCCAGACACTGCCCAGCCGGGCCGCCAGCAGCCCCCCGGCCACGAACACCCAGGCACTGGCGATGCCCGCCAGCCAACGCTGGATCAACAGCGGCGCATCGGCCGTCAAAAAACCGCTGCCCGCCATGAACAGCGCCGCCAACGCCGACCCGCCCAGCAACACCGTGGCCGGGCCATGGCGGCGCATCAGCGCGGGGACGGTGAGTGCCCCGACCAGATAGCCCACTGCATTGGCCGTGTTCATGGCGCCGGCGAGCAGATAGCTCCAACCCAGGTCCGCGCGCATCGGCGGCAGCAGCAGGCCATAGGCAAAGCGGGTGATGCCCAGCGACACTGCCGCCCCCAGCGACAGCCACAGCGCGAGCACCAGACCGCGGCGCAACGGCACCGGGCAAGCGGATCCCTGTTCGAGGCGAGACATGGCTCCGCATTGTGACGCGCGTCTTTCTATCCTGTCACACCATGCGCGACACCCGAAAGCCCTCCCCTTCCGCCCCCGTATCCGCCGACCGCCTGGCGGCGCTGCAAGCCGCCGAGCGCGAGCGCTTCCTGGCCGAACACCCCCGCTCGCGCGCGCTGGCCGAGCGCAGCGCGGCGCACTACCTGTTTGGCGTGCCGCTGCACTGGATGCGCGACTGGCCCAACCCCGTGACGCTGTTCGTGCACAGCGCCCACGGGGCGGAACTCACCTGCGCCGACGGGCATGGCTACGCGGACTTTTGTCTGGGCGACACCGGGGCGATGTTCGGCCACGCCCCGGCCCCGGTGGCGCGCGCCATCGCCGAGCAGGCGGCGCACGGGCTGACCTGCATGCTGCCCACCGAAGCGGCAGCGGGCGTCGGTGAACGGCTGGCGCAATCCTTTGGCTTGCCCTTCTGGCAGTTGGCCCTGTCCGCGAGCGACGCCAACCGCTTCGTGCTGCGCTGGGCGCGCGCGGTCACCGGCCGGCCGCAGTTGTTGGTGTTCGACGGCTGCTACCACGGTGCGGTGGACGACACGCTGGTGGACCGCGACCCCGCGACCGGCAGCACGGTGCGCCGGCCGTCGGTGCTGGGCGCGGTGCACGACCACCCGGATTTCACGCGGGTCATCCCCTTCAACGACCTGACCGCGCTGGAGCGCGCGCTGGCCGATGGGCAGGTGGCCGCCCTGCTGGCCGAACCCGCGCTGACCAACTTTGGCCTGGTGCCGCCCGAGCCCGGATTCTGGCCGGCGGCGCAGGCCCTGTGCCGCCGCTACGGCACCCTGTTGGTGCTGGACGAAACCCATACCCTGTCCAGCGGCGTCGGCGGCCATGCGCGGACGCACGGGCTGGCGCCCGACGTGTGGGTGGCCGGCAAGGCCGTCGCCGGGGGGGTGCCCTGCGCGCTGTACGGCGTGACCGCCGATCTGGCGGCCCGCATGCAGGCGGTCAAACAGGCCGCGCCCGAGGGCCACAGCGGCATCGGCACCACACTCACGGCCAACGCCCTGGCCATGGCCGCGCTGGACGCGGCCTTGCAGCATTTGCACACGCCAGCCAGCTACGCCGCCATGAACCGCGTCGCCGATGCACTGGAAGCCGGCTTGACCGAGCGCTTGCGTGCCCGTGCCCTGCCCTGGACCGTAACGCGGCTGGGCGCCCGGTTGGAACTGCAGTTCATGCCCGAGACGCCGCGCAATGCCGACGATGTGCGCCGCCATGCCCAACCGGCGCTGGAAGCCAGCCTGCACCTGTTCCTGCTCAACCGCGGGGTACTCCTGACCCCGTTCCACGGCATGATGCTGTGCTCACCGGCCACCACCCCAGCGCACGTGGCCCGGCTGCTGAACGCCTTCGACGACTGGCTGGCCGCCCTGGGCTTGTGACGTCACGCCCCCAGGCCGATGGGCGCCGGGGCGACTTCCAGAATGCGGCGAAACAGCCGCTCATAAGCCGGATCGGGCGCGTAACGGCCCGTCAGCGGGTCGCGGTTGGCCTCGAACGCCTCGTCCAGCGCCCGCCAGTCGGCTTCGTCGAGCACGCGCTGGGCCGCGGGCAGGATTTCCTGCTCCTCCAGCCGCATGTGTTCCAGATAGAACCCGACGTAGCGCTCGCAGGCCTCGACGAAGGCCGCCTGGCGATCGTCGCCCAGCCATTCCCAGGCCAGCAGCCGGTGCTGCAATTCGCGCACCTGCGACTCGCCTTTCATGTGGTCCTGCTCCAGCCGGGTGATGACGGGCAGTACGGCCGGCTCGCGCTTGGCCACGCGCGGAAAAAGCAGATCGGACTCTTTCGGATGGTGCAAGCGCTCCGGAAACTCGTCGATGTAGAACAGCATCGCGCGCAGCGTGTCGAAGAAGCGCGCGCGGTCATCGCCCGGGCCGCGCCGGATCAGCCACAGCAACGACTGCAGCATCGCTGCCAGCGCGGCGTGTTCGTCGCGAATGGTACGCAGGGCACTCGAAGCATGCATGGGGGACTCCCTCCAAATGGCCACGGCCCGCCACTGTCAGATGCCGGGCCAAGCGCGAGCATGCCCCAGCCTGCGGTGGGCGATGTTGACCCAAGTCAATGCGGCGCGGCAGGCGGCAGCGGTGCCGGGTGCCAACGCGTCAGCCATAAGGCATTGCTCACGACGCTGACCGAACTCGCGGCCATCGCCGCGCCGGCAAACACCGGGTCCAGCCACCCTAAGGCCGCCAGCGGAATCCCCGCCACGTTGTAAATGAAGGCCCAAAACAGGTTCTGGCGAATCTTGCGCACCGTGCGTGCCGAAATATCGAGCGCCGCGGGCACCAGTGCCGGGTCACCGCGCAGCAGCGTGATGCCCGCCGCGTGCATCGCCACGTCCGTGCCACTGCCCATGGCCATGCCGACGTCGGCCGCGGCCAGCGCCGGGGCATCGTTGACGCCATCGCCCACCATGGCCACCGGGCCAGCGACGGCCTGCCATTCGCGCACCACGGACACCTTATCCGCCGGCAGCACCTCGGCCCGTACCTCGCCCGCTTCCGGCCGCAGCCCCAAGCGGCGCGCCATCGCCTCCGCCGAGGCCCGCTGGTCGCCCGAGATCATGACAACCCCGATGCCACGCGCCCGCAGGGCCGCGATGGCGGCGGCCGCGGTGGGCCGCGGCTCGTCGGCAAAGGCCAGTAGCGCCAGCGGCCGCCACACAGGATCGTCGTGCCAGGCCAGCACTGCCAGCGTCGCACCGTCTCGCTGCGCCAGCGCCTGCACCTCGGCCCACCGAGCAGGCAGACCCTCACCCGTCCAGCGACAGCCCAGCTCCGCCATCCAGCCCGGACTGCCGAGCGCCAGCGAAACGCCCTGCACGCGCCCTTGTACACCCCGGCCGGGCACCGCTTGCACCGCCTCGGCCGGCTCTGGTTGCCCCTCGCCGATGGCTGCCAGCACCGCCTGCGCCAACGGGTGGTTGCTGCCCATTTGCAGGGCAGCCGCCGTGCGCAATGCGGCCTGTTCATCGACGCCCTCGGCCGGCGCAAGCGCCAGCAGCCGCGGGCGCCCCAGGGTGAGCGTGCCGGTCTTGTCGAACGCGACGGTACGCACCTTGTGTGCCGCCTCCAGCGCTTGTGCATCCTTGACCAGGATGCCGTGGCGCGCCGCTGCTCCTGTGCCGGCCATGATCGCCGTGGGCGTGGCCAACCCCAGGGCACACGGGCAAGCGATCACCAACACCGCCACGGCGTTCAACACGGCGCTCTCCAGCGGGGCACCGCCCACCGTCCCCCACAGCACGGCAGTGGCCAGCGCCACCACCACCACCACGGGCACGAACACTGCCGCTACCCGATCCACGGTCTGCTGCACCGGCGCCTTGTGCGCCTGCGCGTCTTGCACCAACGCGATGATGCGTTGCAGCATCGATTGCGCGCCCGTGGCGGTCACGCGCACCTCGATCGCCCCGTCGCCATTGAGGCTGCCGCCGGTCACGGCATCGCCTTCGGCCTTTTCCACCGGCAACGGTTCGCCGGTCAGCAGCGACTCGTCGACCTGCGTGCGGCCCCGCTCGATCACGCCGTCGGCGGGAATGCGCTCACCCGGGCGCACCAGTACCCGGTCGTCGGGCAACAGCTCGGAAACGGGGACATCGACCACGGCGTCACGTCGCACGCCGTCAGGCAGCAAGTGCGCACGCTCGGGCCGTAGCGCCTGCAGCGCCCGAATGGCCGCCAACGTGCGGCGCTTGGCGCGCGCCTCCAGCCACTTGCCCAGCCGCACCAGCGCGATCACCATGGCGGCGGCTTCGAAGTACAAATGCGGCTCGGTGCCCGACGGCGCGCGCCACCACAGCCACACGCTCATGCCCCACGCGGCCGAGGTGCCCAGCGCTACCAGCAGTTCCATGTTGCCGCTGCCATGGCGCAGCGCCTGCCAGCCCGCCCGGTAAAAACGCGCCCCCAGCCCAAACTGCACCGGCGTCGCCAGCAAGGCCTGCCACAGCGGCGGCAACATCGCGTGCACCCCCAACGGCTGCAGCAGCATGGGGGCCACCAGCGGCAATGCCAACAGCAAGCCTGCCAGCACCCACCACCCCTCGCGCCGCAGTGCGGCATCCTGCGCGGCCTGCGCAGCGTCCGTATCCTCGTCCAGCGAACGAGGGTCGTACCCCGCATCGCGGATGGCGCGCTGCAGCCGCGCCGGCAACTCCGCGGCCAGTGTCGGGTCCGCTCGCCACTGCACCCGCGCCGACTCGGTGGCCAGGTTGACGCTGGCCGACACCACCCCGGGCACGCGCTGCAGGGCCCGTTCGACCCTGGCCACGCACGAGGCACACGTCATGCCGCCAATGCCCAGATCGCACTGGCCTGTGGTTTCGGCATCGGAAGGCACTACGGTGGAAGTCATACCCAACGAGTATGCAACGGATGGGCGGCGACTTATGATGCAGGTGTCGTTTTTCCTGCTGTGAGTCCATCCCATGCAACACGCCTTCACCGTCACCGGTATGTCTTGTCAACACTGCGTGCGCGCGGTCACGCAAGCCGTCCGCGCCCTCGACCCCGACGCCACGGTGCGCGTCGATCTCGACGCCCAACGCGTCGAGATCGAGTCGTCGCGGCCCCGCACGGAACTGGCGCAAGCCATCCGCGACGAGGGCTACACCGTCATCGACTGACGCGGCTCGCCCGTCGACGGCATCGCCCCCCGGGGCGTTGCGACCACCAACCGCGGGTTGCCCGCCGCCTTGATGGCATCGCGGCAGGCAACCCGTGGTTTTTTTGCGTGCGAACAACCCTGTGGATATCGAGCGGGTAACGAGACGGTTATCCACCGAGGGGCGAGCACCAAGCAACATTGTTCCCGTTGGCGCTGCCCCTTTCTGCCACCCAGCCCACAGGGTTGAGCGTCTCGCAACCCATTGTTGCATCCCCAGATCACGGTCTTATCCACGGCCGAGGCCGATGTTCTAGCTACGACGACTACCGTAATCGATTCAAAAGAAGAAAAACAGGGAAAACGCCATTGGCACGATGGCGCACCGCGCCTCGCCAACACGGAGGGGCGACGCTGCTAAGATGCGCACCGAATGCACGCCATGTCCGCGCCACCCACCGTTGCCCTCGAGATTCGCCACGGCCAACTGCCGCTGGTGGTGGCCCGTCTGCGCGGGCCAGATGTGGCAGCGGTGTTGGCCGAGCTCGAGCAGCGCTATGGCGGCGCGCCCTGCTTTTTCGAGGATGAGCCGCTCTTGCTCGATTGCGCCGACTGGGCGGGCGCGGCGAACGCGCCGACACCGCTGGAGCAGCAAGCCTTGCTCGATGGCTTGCGTGCGGCAGGGTTGCGTCCGCTGGCGTTTTGTGCGGCTTCCCCGATGTGGCGCGACGCCTTCTTGGCAGCAGGGCTCGTCGAGGCCGAAGCCCCTCCAGCGGCAGCGGTTCGCAGTGGTGCCGCGCCTGCTGCTGCGCCGACCGTATCCGTCGAGACGGCACCGGCGGCGCCGAGCTCCGCGCTGGTGATCGATCGGCCCTTGCGGTCGGGTCAACAGGTGTATGCGCGCGGCCGCGACCTGGTGGTGCTGGCGATGGTCAATCCGGGCTCGGAAGTCATCGCCGATGGCCACATCCACGTCTATGCGCCGTTGCGGGGGCGGGCCATCGCCGGGGCGCGTGGTGACACCCAGGCGCGTATCTTTTCGTTGGCGCTGGAGCCCGAGCTGGTCTCCATCGCTGGGATTTATCAAACGGCAGAAAAGCCCTGGCCCGACGCCGTGCGCGGCAAACCCGCGCAGGTGCGGCTGTCCACGGGCCCGGACGGGGACAAGCTGTTGTTCGAACCCCTGTCCTCTTGAACACCATTTTTGGATCGAAAGCGGTTTCCATGGCCAAAATCGTCGTCGTTACATCGGGCAAAGGTGGCGTAGGCAAGACCACGACCAGCGCCTCGTTCGCCACCGGTCTGGCCCTCAAGGGGCTCAAGACAGTGGTCATCGACTTTGACGTCGGTCTGCGCAACCTCGACCTCATCATGGGCTGCGAGCGGCGCGTGGTGTACGACTTCGTCAACGTCATTCAGGGTGAGGCCAATCTGAACCAAGCGCTCATCCGTGACAAGCAGGTCGACAACCTCTACGTGCTGGCCGCCAGCCAGACGCGCGACAAAGAAGCGCTCAAGCAGGATGGCGTGGAGCGCGTGCTCCACGACCTGGCGGGCATGGGGTTCGAATACATCGTGTGCGACTCGCCCGCGGGCATCGAAACCGGCGCGCTCATGGCCATGCACTACGCCGACGAGGCGCTGGTCGTGACCAACCCGGAGGTCTCGTCGGTGCGCGATTCGGACCGTATCCTGGGCATGCTCAGTTCCAAGACCAAACGCGCGATCGAAGGCCGCGAGCCGGTCAAGGAGCACCTGCTGATCACGCGCTACAACCCCAACCGCGTGCAGGACGGGCAAATGCTGTCGCTGCAAGACATTCAAGACATCCTGCGCATTCCGCTCATCGGCGTCATTCCCGAGAGCGAAGCCGTGTTGCAAGCGTCCAACCAAGGGGTACCGGCCATCCACCTGCAAGGCACCGATGTCTCGGAGGCGTACAAGGACGTCATCGATCGCTTCTTGGGCCAGGACAAGCCGCTGCGCTTCATCGAGGCCGAAAAGCCCAGCTTTTTCAAGCGCCTGTTCGGGAGGTGAGCGCCGTGTCCTTGCTGTCCTTTTTGCTGGGCGAAAAGAAAAAAACCGCGGCGGTCGCCAAGGAACGGCTGCAGATCATCCTGGCGCATGAGCGTTCCGGGCGCAATGCGTCGGAGCCCGACTATCTGCCCGCCCTGCAGCGCGACCTGGTCGCCGTGATCGGCAAATACATCCCGATCAATCCCGACGACATCAAGGTGCACCTCGAGCGCCAGGATAATCTGGAGGTGCTCGAAGTCAAGATCGAGCTGCCCGATGCCCGCTGACGCGCTGGCAGGGTGGGCCGATGCGATCGGGACCGTGGCCGCCGTGTTGACCACGGCCAGCTTCGTGCCGCAAGCATGGTTGACGTGGCGCACGCGCGACGTTTCGGGGATCTCGCTAGGGATGTACAGCGCGTTCACCACCGGGGTCGCGTGCTGGCTGGTCTATGGCATCTTGCTGGGCGCGTGGCCCATCATCATCGCCAACGCCATCACGTTGAGCCTGGCGCTGGCGATTTTGACGATGCGCATCCGCTACGGTGGCGCAGGCGATTCAGCCCGAACCCGCTGATCAGGCCGCCGCGCGCTGCAGCCGATCTCGTACCCCGTCCCACGCGGCATCGGCCGGCGGCCGCTCCACCCAGATCAGGCGCGTGTCATCCGCATCCAGCGCGCGCAAGACGGCAAACAGCTCGCGCGCGCAAGCGGCGGCATCATCGGGCATGCGTGCCATGCGGACATGCGGGCTTAGCACCCGCAGCGGCGTGCGGTGATAGACCGCCAGCTGACGCGCCTCGCCGCCCAGCAGGTCGAGCGCCGTTTGCAGCTCGGTGGCATCCATCAGCCGTACTTTGGCACGCGGGGCATAGTGCGACGCCAGCGTGCCGGACGCGCGCGGTGCCTGCGCGTCGCGCTCGGCGATCGGCACACTCGCCGCGGCGTGCAACTCGTCGAGGCCGATCGTGCCGGGCCGCAGCCGCACCGGCATGCCGCGCGAGCAGTCGATGATGGTCGATTCGATCCCCACGGGGCACGCGCCACCGTCCAGGATCAACAGCGCCTCGTCGTCGAGGTGGCCGAGCTCGTCGAGCACATGCTGGGCGGTCGTTGGGCTCACGCGGCCGAAGCGGTTGGCGCTCGGTGCCGCCAGGCCATGGATACCGGCCGCTTTGGCCGCGCACAACACGCGCTGGGCCACTGGGTGCGCGGGGCAGCGCAAGCCGATGGTGGGCTGTCCGCCGGCAGCCGTGTCGGCCACGCCGGGCCGGCGCGGTAGGATCAACGTCAACGGCCCGGGCCAGAACGCCTCCATCAGGCGCTGGGCAAATGGGGGCACCTG
>NZ_CALIND010000069.1:0-6982 GCF_938045175.1 uncultured Tepidimonas sp. | reverse complement strand
CGCGCACCTGATGAAAGGCTTGCCGCACGGCAAGCCTTTTTTCTTGGCGCCCGCCTGGCCCACGCAGGCACCGCGGCCCGCGCCGCGGCGCAGCAGCCGCTGCCGTGGCTCAGTTGGTCTTGGCCAGCTGCTCCAGGATGTGCGGATTTTCCAGCGTCGAGACGTCTTGCGTGATGGCCTCGCCCTTGGCGATGGCGCGCAGCAGGCGCCGCATGATCTTGCCTGAGCGCGTCTTGGGCAGGTTTTCGCCGAAGCGAATGTCCTTCGGCTTGGCGATCGGTCCGATCTCCTTGGCCACCCAGTTGCGCAGCTCGTTGGCGATGGCTTTGGCTTCCTCCCCCTGCGGCAGCGGGCGCTTGAGCACGACGAAAGCGACGATGGCCTCACCGGTGATGTCATCGGGTCGACCGACGACGGCGGCTTCCGCCACCAGGTCGGTCTTGGCCACCAGGGCGGACTCGATCTCCATCGTGCCCATGCGGTGGCCACTGACGTTGAGCACGTCGTCGATGCGGCCGGTGATGCGGAAGTAGCCGCGGTCTTCGGAGCGCACCGCTCCGTCGCCCGCCAGGTAGTAGCCCTTGAGCTCCTCGGGGAAGTAGCTCTTCTTGAAGCGCTCCGGATCACCCCAGATGGTGCGGATCATCGACGGCCAGGGCTTTTTGATGACCAGGATGCCACCCTGTCCGTTGGGCATGTCGTTGCCTTGCTCGTCGACGATTGCCGCGGCGATACCCGGCAGCGGCAGGGTGCACGATCCGGGCACCAACGGCGTGGCGCCCGGCAGCGGGGTAATCATGTGGCCGCCGGTTTCGGTCTGCCAGAAGGTGTCGACGATGGGGCAGCGCTCGCCGCCGACGTGGCGGTAGTACCACATCCAGGCCTCGGGGTTGATCGGCTCGCCCACCGACCCCAGGATGCGCAGCGTCGACAGACTCCAGTTCTTCGGGTGGACCTTTTCGTCGGTGTCGCTGGCCTTGATGAGCGAGCGGATCGCCGTCGGCGCGGTGTAAAAGATGGTGCAGCCGTGCTTTTCGATCATCTGCCAGAAGCGCCCGGCGTTCGGATAGGTGGGCACACCTTCGAACACGATTTGCGTCGCGCCCGCGGCGAGCGGCCCGTAGGCGACGTAGGTGTGGCCGGTGATCCAGCCGATGTCGGCCGTGCACCAGAACACATCGCTGTCCTTGAGGTCGAAGGTCCACAGCATGGTCTGCTTGGCCCACAGCAAATAGCCGCCGGTGCTGTGCTGCACACCCTTGGGCTTGCCCGTGGAGCCGGAGGTGTAGAGGATGAACAGCGGATGCTCGGCGCCCACCATCTCGGCCGGGCATTCGGTGGGCTGGCCCGCAAGCGCGTCGTGCATCCAGACGTCGCGGCCGGGCTCCATGTGGCACGCGGTGGGCGTGCGCTGAAACACCACCACCTGGCGCACGGTCTCGCAGCCGCCAAGGGCGATGGCTTCATCCACGATGGCCTTGAGCGGCAGCTCCTTGCCGCCGCGCATCTGATAGTTGGCGGTGATCACGGCGACCGCGCCCGCGTCCTGGATGCGGTCTTTGAGCGCGCCGGCCGAAAAACCGCCGAACACCACGCTATGGGTGGCGCCAATGCGCGCACAGGCCTGCATCGCCACCACGCCCTCGATCGTCATCGGCATGTAGATGACCACGCGGTCGCCCTTGCGCACGCCCATGGCCTTGAGCGCGTTGGCAAACTGGCTCACGCGCGCCAGCAGTTCTTTGTACGTGATGCGCGTGACCGCGCCATCGTCGGCCTCGAAGATGATGGCGGTTTTATTTTCGACGGGGGTGCCGATGTGGCGGTCCAGGCAGTTGACCGAGGCGTTGAGCTCGCCGTCCTGGAACCACCGGTAGAAGGGCTTGTTGGACTGATCGAGCACCTGGGTGAACGGTTTGTGCCAGACCAGCAACTCGCGCGCGCGCCGGGCCCAAAATCCTTCGTAGTCGGCCTCGGCCTCGGCGCACAGCGCGTGGTACGCCTCCATGCCCGAGACACGGGCCTGCGCGACCAGCTCAGGGTTGGGTTCGAAGACGCGGTTTTCCACCAGCATCGAGGCAATGGCGGCGGTCGATTCAGCCATGTCGGGGTCTCCTCAGGGACGTTGGGATGCAAAAAACGACAGCCTAAGACTGTGCAGCGGGTCTCTGACGAGGCCCTTACGCACGGCACGCCGACCGCCGTGGGGCCCCGCCGAATGTGCCCCGCCACTACAATTGGCCCGCCCAATCCGTCACCGAGCGTGTCATGACTCAGATCCACAAGCCGATTCCGCCCTTGCCGAAATTGATCTTCGCGAGCCGTTGGCTGCAGTTGCCACTCTACATCGGTTTGATCGTGGCGCAAATGGTGTACGTCTACCACTTCTGGGTGGAGCTGGTGCACTTGATCGAAGCGGCATTCGGCAACCAGCAGGCACTGGACAAACTGGTGCGCTCCATCGGCTACGTGGCCGAAACCCAGCTCGACGGTCTCAACGAGACCATCATCATGCTGGTGGTGCTGGCGCTCATCGACGTGGTCATGATCAGCAACCTGCTCATCATGGTCATCGTCGGCGGCTACGAAACCTTCGTCAGCCGCCTGCGACTAGAGGGCCACCCGGATCAGCCCGAGTGGCTCAACCACGTCAACGCCGGGGTGCTCAAGGTCAAGCTGGCCACCGCCATCATCGGCATCAGCTCGATCCACTTGCTCAAAACCTTCATCAACGCCGCCAACTACACCGACAAGGTGCTGCTGTGGCAGACGGTGATCCATGCCGTCTTTTTGCTGAGTGCCCTGGCCATTGCACTGACCGAAAAACTCATCCACCAAACCACGGACGGCGAGGCGCATTGACACGACTGGTGTCAGTAAACACCGACCGCCCCCAGGAGTCCCCCATGACTGCCATTCGCCAGGAAGACCTGATCCAATCGATCGCCGACGCCTTTCAGTACATCAGCTACTATCATCCGCTGGACTACATCCAAGCGCTGGGCCGCGCGTACGAGCGCGAGCAGTCGCCCGCAGCCAAGGATGCCATCGCGCAAATCCTGACCAACTCGCGCCTGAGCGCCGAGGGGCACCGGCCCATTTGTCAGGACACGGGTATTGCGGTCGTGTTTTTGAAGGTGGGCATGAACGTCACCTGGCCCGACGCGACGATGAGCGTGCAACAGATGGTCGACGAAGGCGTTCGCCGCGCGTATCTGAACCCGGACAACCCGCTGCGCGCCTCGGTGCTAGCCGACCCGGCGGGCGCGCGCAAGAACACGCGCGACAACACCCCCGCCGTCGTGCACTTCGAGATCGTGCCCGGTGACGGCGTCGAGGTGATCTGCGCTGCCAAAGGCGGCGGCTCGGAAAACAAGTCCAAGATGGTGATGCTCAACCCGTCAGACTCCATCGTGGATTGGGTGCTCAAGACCGTGCCGACCATGGGCGCGGGCTGGTGCCCGCCGGGCATTTTGGGCATCGGCATCGGCGGCACGCCAGAGAAAGCCATGCTGCTGGCCAAAGAAGCGCTCATGGCGCCGGTGGACATCCATACGCTCATCGACAAGCAGCGCAGTGGCGCGGCGCTCACGCGCGTGGAGCAGCTGCGGCTGGAGCTATACGAAAAGGTCAACGCGCTGGGCATTGGCGCGCAGGGGCTGGGGGGGCTGACGACGGTGCTGGACGTCAAGATCCTGGACTACCCGACACACGCGGCGTCGCTGCCGGTGGCCATGATCCCCAACTGCGCCGCGACGCGCCATGTTCACTTCCACTTGGATGGGAGCGGCCCGGCGCGGCTGGAGCCGCCGCGGCTGGAGGATTGGCCGGCCGTCACCTGGACGCCGGACACGCAAAGCGCCACGCGCGTCAACCTCGACACCCTGACCAAGGAAGAAGTCGCGTCGTGGAAAGTGGGCCAGAAATTGCTGCTCAACGGCAAGATGCTGACCGGCCGCGACGCGGCGCACAAGCGCATCGCCGATCTGCTGGCGCGCGGGGAGCCGCTGCCCGTAGACTTTTCCAACCGCGTCATCTACTACGTGGGCCCGGTGGACCCGGTGCGCGACGAGGTGGTCGGCCCCGCTGGCCCCACAACCGCCACGCGCATGGACAAGTTCACGCGCATGATGCTGGAAAAGACCGGGTTGATCGCGATGATCGGCAAGTCCGAACGCGGCCCGGTCGCCATCGAGGCCATTCGCGACAACCGCTCGGCCTACCTGATGGCGGTGGGTGGCGCCGCGTACCTGGTGGCCAAAGCCATCCGCTCGGCGCGCGTGGTCGCGTTCGAAGACCTGGGCATGGAGGCCATCTACGAATTCGAGGTGCGCGACATGCCGGTGACGGTGGCGGTGGACGCGACCGGCACCAGCGTGCACGAAACCGGCCCCGCTGAGTGGCGCGAGCGCATCGCGCGCGGCGAATTCAAAGGCATTGCGGTCACGGCCGCTTGACGGTAGGGCGCCCGGTACTGCTGTACCCCAGTCGCGAGCCGGGTGTCGCCGCTAAGTACCGCTGCAGTTCAGTGCAAGTGGCGCGGCTTGCGCGGCCCGCCGTGGCCGCCGCTCGGTCCCGCGCCGCGCGGCGGGCGGCCGAGTTGCAGCGAGTTGACCATCGCGTCGAACCGGTTGGCAAACAGCTGGTCGATCGCCTCGACCACGCCGCCCAGCTCGGAAGCGTCGAAGTGGCGCTCCATCAGCTGCACCACGTCTTGCACCAACAAGTCGCGCTGCACCTGCATGATGGCCGCGGGCGTCGGCCCCACGAAGCACATGACGAAGTCGTCGCGCGCCTGCGCGTCCTCGGGGGCCTCGTCTTCGTCGAACTCGAGGTCGTAGAACGACACCTCGATGGCCGCACCGGCGGCCGCGATGTCGTTGAGGCCCATGCAGGCCTCTTCGATGGCGAGTCGAAAATCCTCGTCGCCCTCGATGGTCCAGCACATCTGCAGGACGTGCGCCTGCGGATCGAAGCGGATGCCGGGCTCTTCCTCGTAGGCGCTGGCGGCAGCGTCGATGAGCGAGCGCGCACCGACATAGCTCCACAACGGGCGCAGCGCCTCCTGAATGTGGGTGTAGTCCACGTCGTCGCGCAGCGGGACGTCGCCGTGGACGTGGATCTCGAACGGAGGATTGTCTTGGCTCATGGTCGCGACCCGTCTCAAAACGCGCATTGTACGACCTGGGCCACCGGTAGAATCCAAGCTGCAGCCCTCCCTTGCGGCGAGTGTGATGGAATCGGTAGACATACAGGACTTAAAATCCTGAGGCGCAAGCCGTGCGGGTTCGAGTCCCGCCACTCGCACCAAACTGCGCCCCATGCGCGGCCGACAACGCACCGCTCAGCGCCGCTGCCAGACCGCGGCAAAAAAACCGTCCGTCCCGTGGCGGTGCGGCCACAGGCGCAGATACCTCCCCTGCACCAACCCATCCGGGGCGTTGACACGCGCTTGCGCGAGCAGCGGCGCAGCCTCGAGCGGCACGAAGTCCCTCGCCGCGGCACGCTCGAACGCCTCGGCCACAGCTTCGTTTTCCTCCGGCAACAGGCTACAGGTGGCGTAGACCAGGCGCCCACCGGGGCGCACCAGCCGCGCCGCCGCCGCCAGGATGCGCTGCTGCAGCGCGGCGAACTCGCTCACCGCAGCCGGGATGTGGCGCCACAACAGTTCCGGGTGGCGGCGCACGGTGCCCAGCCCGCTGCAAGGCGCGTCCACCAGCACGCGGTCGATTTTGCCCGCCAACCGCAACAGCCGCTCGTCGTGCTCGTGCGCCAGCGCCATCGTGTGCACCTGGGTCAGGCCCGCGCGGCGGGCGCGCTCGGGCAGCGCTTGCAAGCGCGCGGCCACGGAGTCGAAGGCGTAGAGCCGCCCGGTGTCGCGCATGTCGGCGCCCATCGCCAGCGTTTTGCCGCCGCCGCCCGCGCAAAAATCGACCACCGTCTCGCCCCGGCGCGCGCCCACCAGCGCGGCGATCAGTTGGGAGCCCTCGTCTTGCACCTCGACGGCGCCACGCGCGTACGCATCTAAGCGCTGCAGCGGCGCGCGCAGGGGCAGGCGGATGCCCCAGGGCGCGTGCGGGGTAGGCTCGGCGGGCAGGCCGGCCGCTCGCAGCTCGTCCAGCACGGCCGCGCGCTTGGCGCGCAGGGCGTTGACGCGCAAATCCAGTGGGGCGCTCTGGCGCAACGCCGCCGCCAGCGCCTCCCGCTCATCCCCCACCACCTCGTGCAGGCGTTGCAGCAGCCACGGCGGCAGGCCGAGGCGGACCGACTCGGGCGCCGACGCCAGATCGACGCCCGCCACCTGCTGCTGCCACTGCTGCACGTCCGCGGCCGCATGCGCGTCAGCCTCGGCCAGCGCAGGCAGCGCCGCCGACGGCCAGGCGAGCCGGACGATGTCCTCGCACCAGCCGGGCTGTTGGCGCCATTGGGCGACGTCCAGCGGCGTCGCCGCCCGCCCGCGCACGTGGGCGGCCAGCCAATGCCAGCGCGGCAAGTCACGCAGCGCGGCAAAGAGCGCGTCGGCCACGGCCGTGCGCAGGCGTGCGCCCAGCCGCGACGGCCCGCGCATGGCGTGGGCCAGCAAGGCGTCGGGCGGCTGCTGAAACTGCAGCGTTTGCTGCAACAGGTGCGCGGCCAGCGCCAGGGGCGAGGCCGAGACCGGCGGGCGTGCCGATGGGCGAGACGATCGCGACATGGCCGCGATTGTCGCCCAGCGCTGCGGGATAATCGCGGCCCATGCCAGACATCGCCTCCGAGGTGCGGCGGCGCCGCACCTTCGCCATCATCTCCCACCCCGACGCGGGCAAGACCACGCTGACCGAAAAGCTGTTGCTGTTTTCGGGGGCCATCCACATTGCCGGCAGCGTCAAGGCGCGCAAGGCCGCGCGTCATGCCACCAGCGACTGGATGGAAATCGAAAAGCAGCGCGGCATTTCGGTGGCCAGCTCGGTCATGCAGATGGAGTACCGCGACTGCGTGATCA
>NZ_CALIND010000068.1:0-7379 GCF_938045175.1 uncultured Tepidimonas sp. | reverse complement strand
GGCCAGCGCGACATCCCCGTGCGGCTGTGGGTGGCACCGCCGACCAAGATGGACCAAAACGAGCTCATCAAGGAAGGCTACTACGCCACGTTCGGCACCGCGGGCGCGCGCACCGAAATACCGGGCTGCAGCCTGTGTATGGGCAACCAGGCGCAGGTGCGCGAGGGCGCGACCGTCGTGTCGACCAGCACGCGCAACTTCCCCAACCGGCTGGGGCGCAACACCAACGTCTTCCTGGCCTCGGCCGAGCTGGCGGCGATCGCCTCGCGTCTGGGGCGCCTGCCCACGGTCGAGGAGTACCATGCCGAGATGGGCATCATCAACCAGAAGGCGAGCGAGGTCTACCGCTACATGAACTTCGACCAGATCGAAGAGTACGCCGAGACGGCCAAGACGGTCGAGGTGTGACCGGCGCGGAGCCGATCGCGCGGGCGGCCCCGGATGGGGCCGTTTTTGCTTGCTTTTCATCGTGTCGACCCCCAACCCTATTGCACTGATCGATTTCACGGCACCGACCGAGGGTGCTTTCCGTGAGCGCCTGGCTTTCGTCGAACCGATCGAGGTGCTGCGTGCCGATACGCTGGATGCGGTGTTGTCGGTGCTGCAGCAGGTGGAGGTCGAAGCCAAGCGCGGACGCTGGTCTGTGGGTTTCGTCGCTTATGAGGCAGCAACCGCATTCGATCCCGCCTTGCTGACGTACCCGCCCGACGGTGAGCTGGCCTGGTTCGCCGTCTTCGATCAAGCGCGGCCATGGCCAAGGCTGCCAACTGGCACCTACGCGCCTTTGTCTTGGAGAGCCGGTCTCGACCGACGCGACTTCGAGCGGGCGATCGACCAGATTCACCGAGCCGTCGCCGATGGTGAGGTCTATCAGATCAACTTCACGGCACCATTGTCAAGCCCCTTTTCGGGCGACCCCCTGGCGCTGTTTGAGGCGTTGCTGCGTGCACAGCCTGGTGGGTACGCGGCCTATATCGACACAGGATCGCAGCAAGTGCTTTCGGTCTCTCCGGAGCTGTTTTTCGATTGGCGCGATGGGTTGTTGTTGTCGCGACCGATGAAAGGGACTGCAGCGCGCTCACCGGACCCGGCCGATGATGCGAGCCGCGCCAACCACTTACGCACGAGCGATAAAGAGCGCGCTGAAAATGTCATGATCGTGGATCTGGTCCGCAACGATCTGTCACGCGTGGCCGAGCCACACAGCGTGCAGGTGCCCCGATTGTTTCATGTCGAGGCCCTGCCGACGGTATGGCAGATGACGTCGGATGTGGTTGCCCTTACTCGCCCGCACGTCGGACTGCCCGATATTTTTCGAGCGCTCTTTCCATGCGGATCGGTCACAGGCGCGCCCAAACGGCGCGCGATGCATTGGATCGCTCAGCTCGAGACAGGTCCACGCGGCGTGTATTGCGGTGCGGTAGGGGTGGTGCGGCCTGGCGGCTCGGCCACGTTCAATGTGCCTATTCGCACGGTGCGTGTACGCTCGGGCGCGGCCCGCTGCGGTATTGGCAGCGGTATCACGGCTGATGCAACTGCCGCTGGCGAATGGGCGGAATGGCGCAGCAAACAAGCTTTCCTGCTGCGGGCCGAATCACCGTTCGAACTGTTAGAGACGATGCGGCTGGAGAACGGCTACCTATGGCACGTCAGCGAGCACTTGGCGCGCATGGCCAACGCTGCCCAGCGTTTTGGATTTGCTTGGCAGCCGCAGATGGCTCAGCAGGTGTTGCGTCATTTGATTGACGAACATCCCACCGGCCGGTGGCGGGTGAGGTTGCTGGCTGGCGCGGATGGCGCTTGCCGGGCCGAGGCTTTCGAGCTTGCCGAAATGTCACTACCCGCCCGGGTACGGCTCGCTGAGCAACCTTTCGAGGCGGCCGGAAGCGAATTCGTACGCTTCAAGACCACTCGGCGAGGCCACTACGACGCGTTTGCGCCGGACGACCCCGATGTTTTCGACACCTTACTGTGGAACGAGGCGGGCGAGTTGACCGAGTTTACCCGCGGTAACGTGGCCGTAAGAATAAACGGTCAGTGGGTGACCCCACCGACCTCCTGCGGCCTGCTCAGCGGTGTTGGGCGTGCGGTGGCGTTGCGTGAGGGGAAGGTCGTCGAACGCGTGGTCCAACGCAGCGAGCTGGCGCATGCCCAAGGGCTGGCTTTCATCAACGACCTGCGGGGCTGGCTGCCGGTCGAGCTCATTCCATGAGCCTCTGTCTATGGTGTACCGAGCGGCCGAGGTCGCGGGGCTCGTGCGGCGACAATACGCCTTATGAACGCCCCTGAATTGCTCTTGCCTGCGGGCTCCTTGCGCCATCTGCGGGCCGCCTTCGACTTCGGGGCCGACGCGGTCTACGCCGGCCAGCCGCGCTACTCTTTGCGCGCGCGCAACAACGAATTCCGCTTGGAGCAGCTCGCACAGGGCATCGCCGAGGCCCACGCGGGCGGCAAAAAACTCTTCGTCACCAGCAACCTGATTGCGCACAACGACAAGGTGCGCACCTACCTGCGCGATTTGGCGCCGGTGGTCGAGCTGCGGCCGGACGCCCTCATCATGGCCGATGCGGGCTTGATCATGCTGGTGCGCGAGGAGATGGAGCGCGGCCGCTGGCCCGAGATCCCCATCCACCTGTCGGTGCAGGCCAACACCACCAACTGGGCGGCGGTCAAGTTTTGGCAGCGCGCGGGGGTATCGCGCATCATTCTGTCGCGCGAGCTCAGCCTGGATGAGGTGGCGCAGATTCGCGACGCCTGCCCCGACGTGGAGCTGGAGGTGTTCGTGCATGGCGCGCTGTGCATTGCCTACTCGGGGCGCTGCCTGCTGTCGGGGTATTTCAACCGCCGCGATCCCAACCAAGGCACCTGTACCAACGCCTGCCGCTGGTCGTACACCACCCACGCCGCGCAGCCGACCGAGACCGGTGACGTACAGGCGATGGCCACGGGGGCCGGGTGTGGCAGCGGGTGCGGCAGCGATGCGCCCGACCCGCAACCGCTGGGGACGGACTTCGACTGGGCGCGCGAGCAGGCCGACGCCGAAGCGCGGCCCGCCACCACCGGCGATGGTCGGCGCCACCCGTTGGCCGACCGGGTGTGGCTGCTGCAAGAGAGCCAGCGCCCGGGCGAGCTCATGCCCATCATGGAGGACGAGCACGGCACCTACATCCTCAACAGCCGCGATCTGCGCGCGGTCGAATACGTCGAGCGGCTGGTGCGCATCGGGGTGGACTCGCTCAAGATCGAGGGCCGCACCAAAAGTGTGTACTACGTGGCGCGCACAGCCCAGGTGTACCGGCGCGCCATCGACGACGCGGTGGCGGGTCGGCCTTTCAACCCCGAGCTGCTGCGGGAGCTGGAGGGACTGGCCAGCCGTGGCTACACGAGCGGGTTGCTCGAGCGCCGACCGGCGCAGGACTACCAGAACTACCTCAGCGGCCACTCCGCACCCACGCGTGCGCAGTACGTGGGGGATGTGATCGGCGTGCGCGCCGACGGTTGGGCCGAGGTGGAGACGAAAAACCGCTTTGCCGTCGGCGACCGGCTGGAGGTGATCCACCCCGCGGGCAACCGCACGTTGACCCTGTCGGCCATGCAGGATGGCAACGGCCAGCCGATCGAGGTGGCGGCGGGCAACCCGCTGCGCGTGTGGGTGCCGCTGGGCGCACCCGCCGACGGGGCGTTGCTGGCGCGGCTGGTGTGATGGCCGGACAGCGGGGCAGCAGCCCCGGTGTCAGAGCTGGGCCAACACCGCCCGCGCCGCCTGCAGCGTGGCGTCGATGTCGGCGTCGCTGTGCGCCGCGCTGACGAAGCCCGCCTCGTACAGCGCGGGGGCGAAATAGACGCCGCGCTCGAGCATGCCATGGAAGAAGCGGTTGAAGCGCGCGGCGTCGCTGGTCATGACCTGCGCGTAGTTCTGCGGCAGCTCGGGCAAGAAGAAAAAGCCAAACATCCCGCCTTCGCTGTCGGCGCTGAACGGGACGCCCGCGCGCTGGGCCTCGGCGCACAGCCCATCGACCAGCGCCCGTGTTTGCGCGGCCAGCCGATCGAAAAAGCCCGGCTGCTCGATCAGCCGCAGCGTCGCCAGCCCGCAGGCGGTGGCCACCGGGTTGCCCGACAGCGTGCCAGCCTGGTACACCGGCCCCAGCGGGGCGAGCTGTTCCATGACCGCGCGCTTGCCGCCGAAGGCCGCCAGCGGCATACCGCCGCCGATGACCTTGCCCATGACGGTCATATCCGGCTCGAAGCCGGGGATGTGGCGTGCATAGACGCTTTGCGCTCCGCCCAGCGCCACGCGAAAGCCCGTCATCACTTCGTCGAACACCAGCAGTGCGCCGTGCTCGGTGCACAGCTCGCGGCAGCGGCGCATGAACGGGACGCTGGCGCGCACGAAGTTCATGTTGCCCGCGATCGGCTCGATCATCAGCGCCGCGATCTGCTCGCCGTGCTCGGCAAAGGCCGCTTCCAGCTGCGCGATGTTGTTGTACTCCAGCACCAGCGTGTGCTGCACCACCTCGGGCGGCACGCCGGCGCTCGTGGGGTGACCGAAGGTGGCCAGCCCCGAGCCGGCCTTGACCAGCAGCGCGTCGGCGTGGCCGTGGTAGCAGCCTTCGAACTTGATGATCTTGGGCCGGCCGGTGGCACCGCGCGCCAGTCGAATGGCGCTCATGCCGGCTTCGGTGCCGGAGCTGACCAGCCGCACCATTTCCAGGCTGGGCAGCAGGCGCCGGATGGCCTCGGCCAGTTCGATCTCGCGCTCGGTCGGGGCCCCGAACGAAAACCCTTCGGCGATCGCCGCCTCCACCGCCTGCACCACCTCCGGGTGGCCGTGACCCAGGATCATCGGGCCCCACGAGCCGATGTAGTCGATGTAGCGCTGGCCGTTGGCGTCCCACAGGTAGGCGCCCTGGGCGCGGGTGATGAAGCGGGGTGTGCCGCCCACGGCCTTGAAGGCGCGCACGGGCGAATTGACCCCGCCCGGGATGACGGTCTTGGCGCGCTCGAACAGCGTGGCGTTGCGGTCGGTCATGGCTCTCCGGGGGTGTCGTTGGGGTTGTCAGTATCGTCGTCGGCCCAGAACAGACGGTCGGGCACGGCGTGCCCCATGCCCGGCTGAAAGCCGTTGGCCAACGTCTGGTCCAGGTAGGTGAGCGCCTCCGCGCCGGCCTGCGACAGGTCGCTGCCGTGCGCCAGCAGCGCGGTCAGCGCGGCGGACAGCGTGTCGCCCGCGCCAATGAAGGTGGCCTCGATGCGCTCGAAGCGCGCCTGCGCCAGCACGACCTCGGGCGACGCCAGGTGGTTGTCGATGCCGTTGTCGTGCACCATGCCCGTGACCAGGGTGACGCTGACGCCATGGGCGGCGGCGGCGCGGGCGATGTCGCGCGCGCCCGGCGCCCGCTCGTCCTCCCAGTCAGGCAACAGCCAGCGCGCCAGCGTGTGATGGTTGCCCACCAGCACGTCGGTCTGGGGCAGCACCAGCTCCTCGCACGCTTCCAGATAGGCCTCGCGCTCGCCGTCCGACAGCCATGCCAGCTCGGGCAGGTAGGTCACCACGGGCACGTCGTCGTAGTCGCTCAGGATGCTGCCGATGGCCGACAGACCTTCGGGGCTGCCACCAAAGCCGACCTTGATCGCTGCCACCGGCATATCCTCCAGCACGGCGCGCGCCTGGTCGTCGATCCACTCGGCGTCCAGCGCGTGGTGGCCGTGCAGGTGGCGCGTGTCGCGCAGCCAGACGCTGGTGGTCACCGGCAGCACGTGACACGAGGCGCTGGCCAGCGCCCCGATGTCGGCGCCCAGGCCGCCGGCGCCGCTGGGGTCGCTGGCATTGAAGCACAGCACGCACGGCGGCCGCGCCGGGGTGTCGCGAGCAGCGGGGGTTTCTGGGGACATGGGCATCGGACGTCGGTCGACCGAGGTCGCAAAGCGCGCCGGGGTCATGGCTACAATGGTTCCATTCTACTTGGACCCCTCGTGCCGACGCTGCCATGACGACCCCGACCCGAACCTGGATGTGCTTGATCTGCGGCTGGATCTACGACGAGGCCGCAGGCGACCCCGAGCACGGCATCCCCCCCGGCACCCGCTGGGAGGACGTGCCCGTCAACTGGACCTGTCCCGAGTGCGGCGCGCGTAAGGAAGATTTCGAGATGGTTCCGATTTGACCACCGCGTAGCGCTCCAGCGTGCGCAGCCGCGCCTGCGCATGGTCGACGATCGGCGCCGGGTAGTCGCGCCCGATCACCACGCCGGCGGCCGCCAGATCGGCGGCACTCGCGCGCCAGGGTGCGTGCAGTGCTGGGGTGGGTAGCGCCGCCAACACCGGCAAGTAGCGGCGGATGAATTTGCCGTCCGGGTCGAACTTTTCGCTCTGGGCGACGGGATTGAAGATGCGAAAGTACGGCTGCGCGTCGCACCCGCTGGACGCGGCCCACTGCCATCCGCCGTTGTTGGCGGCCAGGTCGAAGTCGATCAAACGATCGGCGAAGTAGCGTTCGCCCCAGCGCCAGTCCAGCCCCAGGTCTTTGGTCAGAAAGCTCGCCACCACCATGCGCAGCCGGTTGTGCATATAGCCGGTCTGGTTGATTTGGTGCATGGCTGCGTCCACCAGCGGATAGCCGGTGCGGCCCTCACACCAGGCGGCAAACAGTGCCTCGGCGTGGCGGCCCCGCTCCCAGTGGATGGCGTCGTAGGCGGGCTTGAAGGCCTTGCCCTCGCCGACGTGCGGAAAATTGGCCAGGATCTGGTGATAGAAGTCGCGCCAGATCAACTCGTTGAGCCAGGCGGTGGCGCCGGCGCGGCCCTGCCGGTGCAGGCGGTAGGCGGTGCCGGCCACCTCGCGGATGCTGATCGTGCCAAAGCGCAAATGCACGCTCAGATAGCTGGGCCCCTTGATGGCGGGGTAGTCGCGCGCCTGGTGGTAGTGGTCGATGCGCTCCAGGAAATCCTCCCACAGCGCGCGCGCACCGCGGCTGCCGGTGCGCACCTTGAGTGCGCGCAGGTTGGTGGGCACAAACCCAATCGACGCCAGGCTGGGCACGCCCGGCGGGTGTGTGGGCGGGCAGGGGGCCAGCGCGTCGGCGTGGCGTTCCACCGGGTGGGGCTGCAGGTGCGCGTCGGTCAACGCTTTGAACCACGCGTTTTTGTACGGGGTAAAGACCGTGAAAGGCTGCCCGTTGGCGGTCAACACCTCGCGCCGCTCGAAGATCACGTGATCTTTGACCGTGCGCAGCACCACCCCCTGGTGCGCCAGCGCCCCCAGCACCTGCGCGTCGCGGGTGCGGGCGTAGGGCTCGTCGTCGTGGTTGGCAAAGACCGCCTGCACGCCCAGCTCGGCGGCCAGGCGCGGGATGTCCTGCCGCGCCGGGCCATGCCGCACGA
>NZ_CALIND010000067.1:0-3485 GCF_938045175.1 uncultured Tepidimonas sp. | reverse complement strand
GCAGCCGCCGGTTCGGGCTCGTGTGGCGTCTCGCGCTCGGCGGCGACGGGCTCGGGCGTGCCGACGGGTTCGTCCAACGGCGGCCCGGCGCGCAGCGGCCACTCGTCCACCGCGCGAGCCAGCTCATCCAGGCGCGTCACGAGGGCAGGCACGTCCAGCAACGACGCCGCGCGGATACGCTCGAGGTCGCGCGCGATGGCGCGCTGCACCGGGTTCAGGCGCGGCTGGGCGGCGCGCTCGATGCGCTGCTGCGCCCCCTGCAAAGCGACCACGATGGGCTGCACGCTGCCGGTGAGCTGGCTTTGCTGGATGGCCAAGCGTAACGCGGCCTCCAGGTCTTGCACCAGCGCATCGTCGCGCGAGCGCGACACCGACAGCATCAGCTCTTCTAGCTGCGAGCGCTGCAGCGACACCTCGGACAGCTTGAGCTCGGCCACGCCGATGCGGGCCTGCAACTCGGCCACGGTGGCCTGCGCCTGCTCGGCCAGGGCGCGCGTGGCGGCGGCGTCGGCCTGGGTATCGGCGCTGCGGCGGGCCAGCTCCTCCTGCACACGCGCCACCCGTTGCCAGAGCACGACGCTGGCCGCCAGCGACAGCCCCGCCACGAGCACCGCTGCGAGTGGCCACCAGCGCGCAGCGCCACCCGCCATCGCAGCCGGGCGCGGCGGTACCGCCCCGCTCGGTGCCGCGGGTTCTGGGGGGAGCGTCACGGTATCGTTCACGCCAAGGATTCTAGGGCCTGCAGCACGTCGGGCAACCCAGGGCGGCAGGTGTGGACCCGACCCACCCCCAGGGCACGGGCGGCGTCGGCGATGCGGGGATGCGTGGCGATGGCCTGGGTGTGGCCCCACGGCGCTTGCGGCAGCAGTTGCGGTAAGTTGGCGATGGCCTCACTGCTGCTGAACAGCCACACCGCGCCCGGCCCCACGGCTAGCCGCGCCTGCTGCGCGCGATCGGCGTCCCACGTGGGCGGCACGCGCCGGTACACGACGCGCTCCTCGACCTGCGCGCCGACCTCGCGGCAACGCTGCGCCAGCCAGTCACGTCCGGTGCGCCCGTCGGGCGACGCCCCGCGCACGATCAGCACACGCGCGCCGGGAGCCAGTTGTTGCCGCACCCGCGGCCACAGCGCTTCGGAGTCCATCTGGGCGGAATCCCGCGGAGGGTGATCGATGCGCCCCGGATCCACCCCCCACGCCCGCCAGGCCTGGGCCGTGCCCTCGCCAGGTGCCCAGCAGCGCACGCCGTCGGGTGGCGCGGGCACACCGGCGGCGCGCAACACCTCGACCGCCGCCGGGCTGACCGCCATCACCGCAGCCCAGCCGTGCCACGGCCCCATCATGGCGCGCAGCGTCGCCGCGTCCGCCACCGGGGCAATGTCGATCAGCGGTAGGGGTAGCACAGCCCAACCGGCCTGGCGCAGCGCCGCCACCCAGGGCGCCGCCTGCGCGGCCGGCCGGGTCACGACCACCGTGGGGCGCGGCGCGGCGACGGGTGACACGGCGCCCTACTCCGGCATGCGGATCCGGGCCCCGCGGTCGATCAGGGCTTGCGCCACGCGCGCGCCAGCGGCCTCGGCGCTGGCCAGATCGGTCACGTCGGCCTCGACGGCTGCCCGCAGCAGCAGCGATGCCGCCCCTTCGGCATCCCCCCAGGCGGCCTCGATGCGCAACCGTGCCGACTGACCAGGCTCAGACGGCGGCGCCTCGACCCAGGTGGCGTGCGCGGCCAGTGGTACCGAGCAACTACCCCCCAGCGCGCGCGAGACGGCCCGCTCCGCCGCCACCGCGGCCCACGTCGGCCAGTGGGCCAGCGGTGCCAGCGCGGTGGCGACGTCGTCACGCTCGATACGGATTTCGATCCCCAGCGCCCCCTGCCCTGCCGCGGGCAGCATCTCGCGGGTCTCGAACACACGCCGGATGCGCGCCTCCAACCCCAGCCGGCGCAGGCCGGCGGCTGCCAGCACGATGGCGTGATAGCGGCCCTCGTCGAGCTTGCGCAGGCGGGTATCCAGGTTGCCGCGCAGCGGCTCGATGGTGACGTCCGACCGGCCCAGGCGCGCCAGCGCCTCGCGCAGCAACACCACCCGCCGCAGGCTGGAGGTACCGATCACCGCCCCCGCGGGCAAGCCCTCGGGCCCGTCGCACACGGGCGACACCCAGGCATCGCGCGGGTCTTCGCGCGCCATCACGCAAGCCAGCCGAAACCCCGCGGGCAGCTCCATCGGCACGTCTTTGAGGGAATGCACCGCCAAATCCGCCCGGCCCTCGTCCATCGCCACTTCCAGCTCCTTGACGAACAGGCCCTTGCCGCCCACTTTAGACAGCGCCCGATCGAGGATCTGGTCGCCGCGCGTGGTCATGCCCAGCAGGCGCACCCGGTGCCCAAGGCGTTGCAGATGGTCGCGCACATGCTCGGCCTGCCACAGGGCCAAGCGGCTTTCGCGGGTGGCGATGGTCAGGTCGAGGGGGGGGAAAGCAGTGTCGGGCTGGGCGCACCCAGCCCCGGAGCGTGCAGAGGACGACATGCCGGCGATGCTAGCACGCCAGCCGCTCGCCCTGCAGCGCCTCGCGCACCACGGGCAGCTGGCGGCGCGAGACTTGCAGCCGTTCTTCCACCCCGTCCAGTCGCACCACCCAGCCATCGAACGATTCGTCGGCGCGCGCGCTGGGGCGTTCGTGCACGCGCTCCAGCGCGCGCACCCGGTCACGCGCTACCAACGCATTGCGGTGGATGCGCAGCCAGCGCTCGGGCTGCGCGCGCTCGAACTCGTGCAGCGAGCCATCGTAGATGTAGCTGCGCTCGCGCGTGCGCACCGTCACGTATTTGAGTTCGGCCTTGAGGTAGACGATATCGGCGATCGGCACGCGCTCGGTTCGGCCCCGTTCGTGGATGACCAGACTGCCCGCCGCGACACCCCCGTCCGCCACGGTGGGGGCACCAGTGGCCGGGACATTCGCCGCGCGCCAGCGCAGCGCCTTGTCCAGCGCCTGCTGCAGTCGCTCCAGCCGCACCGGTTTGGTCAGGTAGTCCACCGCGTCCAGCTCGAACGCTCGCAACGCGTGCTCGGCGTGCGCAGTGACGAATATCAAGGCCGGCGCCGACGGTCGCCCACGCAGCAGCTCGGCCAGACCCAGCCCGTCCAGCCCCGGCATCTGCACGTCCAGCAACACCACATCCCAAGGTTCGCTGATCAGCCGGGCATAGGCGCTGCGCGCCTCCGACGCCTCGTCCACCTCCAGCGCCAGGGGCAGCCGCCCCAGCAGATCGCGCAGGCGCTCGCGCGCCAAAGCCTCGTCATCGACCACCAGCACCCGAGTGACCATCGTGTCTACCCCCACCCCGTCGGCGCCCGTGCCGCCGGTACAATTTCTTCCTTCTGTTTATACGTCACCGCCTTTATAAACCGACGCTGCAGCTTCGTCCATCGGCGCGCCCGTCCTCTGACCTGCCATGTCGCACAACCAGCTCGATGCCAAATCCCA
>NZ_CALIND010000066.1:0-6392 GCF_938045175.1 uncultured Tepidimonas sp. | reverse complement strand
GACGTCGTGCATGGCACACGCACGGTGCCACTGAACCACCCCTTGCTGCGCGCCGCGCGCCAGATCGGGGTCTCGTTGGGCGATACCCTGGCCTGAGCGATGCTGCCCGTGGGCGCAAAAACGCACCGCGCGCCACCACGGGATGTGGCGGCCCGCGTCGTGGATGCAGTGCGCGCGCCGGCGGTATGCGGAGCACCACGAAAGTGTCGCCAAACCGACATCGGGTGCCTGGGTGGGGCCCGGCGGCCAGGTTTACGGGTAAACCCGGACCAGGAGGCTGGCACGACTCGTGCATAGTTACGGCACGTTCAACTTTTGCAAGGTTTCGCAATGAAACGAACACTCATCGCGTTCGGGGCGGCGCTCGTCCTGGGGATGCCGCTGGTGCATGCCAAGCCGTTCAAGTGGTCCAGCGCGGGCGAGATCGCCACCTGGGATATCCACTCGCAGAACAACGCGCTGCAAAACGGCATCCACGCCGCCGTTTACGAGTCGCTCGTCTACTACAACAGCAAGACGTTCAAGGTCGAGCCGGTGCTGGCCGAGTCGTGGCGCGAGATCAGCCCCACGCAGGTGCGCTTTTCCCTGCGCAAGGGCGTCAAGTTTCACGACGGCTCGCCGCTGACCGCGGATGACGTCGTGTTTTCCATTCAGCGCGCGATGGCCAAGACGTCGAACTTCGCCATCTACACCCAAGGCATCGACAAGGTGGTCAAAGTCGATGCGAATACCGTGGACATCATCCTCAAGGGCCCCAACCCGGTGCTGCTCAACCAGCTCACCGAGCTGCGCATCATGAGCAAGGCCTGGGCGGAGAAAAACCGCTCGATGGAGCCCAAGGACATGAAGGCGCAGGAGGAGACTTTTGCCCACCGCAACGCCATGGGCACCGGCCCCTACATCCTGAAAGAGTGGGTGCCAGATCAGCGCATGGTGCTCGAGCGCAACCCCAATTACTGGGGCAAACTCGACAGCAACGTGACCCAGATCGTCTACAACCCCATCAAGTCCGACGCCACGCGCATGGCCGCGCTGCTGTCGGGTGAGGTGGACTTCGTGCTCGACCCCACGCCGCAAGACCTGCCGCGCCTGCGCAACAACGCCAACCTCAAGGTCATCGATGGCGTCGAAAACCGCACCATCTTCTTCGGCATGGACCAGCACCGCGACGAGCTGCCGGGCAGCAACGTCAAGGGCAAAAACCCGCTGAAGGACGTGCGCGTGCGCAAGGCGCTGTACCAAGCCATCGACATCGACACCATCCACCGCGTGACCATGCGGGGCTTGAGCCAGCCCACCGGCGCGCTGGTGGCGCCGCAGGTGGCGGGCTGGAGCGAGTCGGTGCACAAGCGCTATCCCTACGACGTCGAAGCGGCCAAGCGGCTGCTGGCCGAGGCGGGCTACAAAGACGGCTTCGAAGTCGATTTCGCCTGCCCCAACAACCGCTACATCAACGACGAACAGATCTGTCAGGCGGTGGCCTCGATGTGGGCCAAGATCGGCGTCAAGGCCAAGCTGCGCACGCTGCCGCTGGTGACGTACTTCCCGATGATCCAGCGCTATGAGGCCAGCATCTACATGTTGGGTTGGGGCGTGCCGACGTTCGATGCGCTCTACACCCTGCAGTCGCTGCTGCGCACGCCGGGCCCGGGCGGCGACGGCAACTACAACGTCGGCCGCTACAGCAACCCCAAAATGGACGCGATCATCGACCGCGCCAAGACCGAGACCGATCCCTACATCCGCCCGCGTCTGCTGACCGAGGCGCTGCAACTGCAAAACGACGACGTGGCGCACATCCCGCTGCACAACCAGATCATCCCCTGGGCGATGAAAAAGTCGATCGACGTGGTGCATCGCGCCGACAACCGCATCGACTGGCGCGTGCTCAAGGTCAACTGATCACCCGCTGCGCAATCGGTGGCCGCGCTGCCAGTGGCGGGTGGCCCCGGGTGCGCAATCCGCTCTGTGAAGTCGCGGGGGCCCGTCGGCGGGCCTCCGCTGGAGTGCTTTCATGCTTGCCTTCATTTTGCGACGTCTAGCGCAGGCGGCGCTGGTCATGTTGGCCGTGGCTTTCCTGGCCTTCATGCTGTTTCAGTACGTGGGCGATCCGGTGCTACAGGTGCTGGGGCAGGACGCCACGCCAGAGCAGGTGGCCGCCGTGCGCGCCGAGTTGGGGCTCGATCAGCCCTTTTTCGTGCAGTTTTGGCAGTTCGTGCTCAACGCACTGCAGGGTAATTTCGGCATGAGCATCCACCAGGGGGTGCCGGTGGCGAGTCTGATCGCCGAGCGCTTTCCGGCCACGCTGGAGCTGGCGCTGGTGGCGGCCGTGCTGGCCCTGGCGGTCGGCATCCCGATGGGGGTGTATGCCGCGCTGCGGCGCGGCACGTGGCTCGCTCAGGTGTTCATGACCTTTTCGCTGCTGGGGGTGTCGCTGCCCACGTTCCTGATCGGCATCGTGTTGATCCTGATTTTTTCGGTGCAATTGGGCTGGCTGCCCAGCTTCGGGCGCGGCGAGGTGACCGACCTGGGGGGCTGGACCACGGGTCTGCTGTCGCCCAAGGGCTGGCGCCACCTGGTGCTGCCTGCGGTGACGCTGGCGATCTTCCAGCTCACCCTCATCATGCGCCTGGTGCGTGCCGAGATGCTGGAGGTGCTGCGCACCGATTACATCAAGTTCGCGCGCGCGCGTGGTCTGAGCGACCGGGCGGTGCACTTCGGCCACGCGCTCAAGAACACGCTGGTGCCGGTGATGACGATCACGGGCCTGCAGCTCGGCGGGCTGATCGCGTTCGCCATCATCACCGAGACGGTGTTTCAATGGCCGGGCATGGGGCTGCTGTTCATTCAGGCCGTCACGTTTGCCGACATTCCCGTGATGGCGGCCTACCTGTGTTTGATCGCGTTCATCTTCGTGGTCATCAACCTCATCGTCGATCTGCTGTATTTCGCCGTCGATCCGCGCCTGCGCGTCGACCGCGCCGGTGGTCACTGACGGCGCCGGGCGATCGCTGAAACGAAAGGAACCCCTCATGAAAACATGGTGGATGCGCTGGTGGGACAGCGACATCGGCTACAGCTTTCGCACGTCGCCCGCGGCCATCGTGGCGGCGCTGATCGCGCTCGTGTGCGGGCTGTCGGCCTTGTTCGCGCCCTGGGTGGCGCCGCACAACCCGTTCGATCTGGCCAGTCTGGAGCTGAGCAATGCCCGGCTGCCGCCGGTGTGGTACGCCGAAGGCCAATGGGCCTTTCCGCTCGGCACCGACGACCAGGGCCGTGACATCCTGTCGGCGCTCATCTACGGCGCGCGCATTTCGCTGTTCGTCGGGCTGGCGTCGGTGCTGCTGTCGGTGCTGTTGGGTGTGACGCTGGGGTTGCTGGCTGGCTTTTTGGGCGGCTGGGTGGACGCCGTGCTGATGCGCCTGTGCGACGTGATGCTGTCGTTTCCGGCGATCCTGATCGCGCTGCTGATTGCGGGTGTCGGGCGGGCGCTGTTTCCCAACGCGCACGAGACGTTGGCCTTCGGCGTGCTCATCTTGTCCATTACGCTCACCGGCTGGGTGCAGTACGCACGCACGGTGCGCGGCTCCACGCTGGTGGAGCGGCAAAAGGAGTACGTGCAAGCCGCGCGCGTGATCGGCGTGGCGCCGCTGCGCATCATGCGCCGCCACGTGCTGCCCAATGTGCTCGGGCCGGTACTGGTGCTGGCCACCATCCAGGTGGCCACCGCCATCATCACCGAGGCGACGCTGAGCTTTTTGGGCGTGGGGGCGCCACCCACGTCGCCGTCGCTGGGCACCCTCATTCGCATCGGCAATGACTATCTGTTCTCGGGTGAGTGGTGGATCACCATCTTCCCCGGCGTGATGCTGGTGCTCATTGCGCTGTCGGTCAACCTGCTGGGCGACTGGCTGCGCGACGCCCTCAACCCGCGCCTGCGCTGAAACCGGCGGAGCACCGACATGGACAAACTGCTCGAAGTCAAAGACCTGGTGGTCGAGTTTCCCACCCGCCGCGGCGTGTTGCGCGCACTCGACGGCGTCTCGTTCGACATCGCGCCCGGCGAAATCCTGGGCGTGGTGGGCGAGTCGGGCGCGGGCAAGTCGCTCACCGGCGCGGCCATCATTGGCCTGTTGGAGCCGCCAGGCCGCATCGCGGGCGGCGAAATCCGCCTGCAGGGCCAGCGCATCGACAACCTGCCCCCGGCGCCAATGCGCCGCATCCGTGGCCGGCGCATTGGCGCGATTTTCCAAGATCCGCTGACTTCGCTCAACCCGCTGTACTCGATCGGCCGCCAACTCACCGAGACGATCCTGACGCACCTGGACGTCACGCCGGCCGAGGCGCGCGAGCGCGCCATCCAGCTGCTGCGCGACACCGGCATCCCCGCCGCGGAAGAACGTATCGACCACTACCCGCACCAGTTTTCGGGTGGCATGCGCCAGCGGGTGGTGATCGCGCTGGCGCTGGCGGCCGAGCCGCAACTGGTGGTGGCCGATGAGCCGACCACGGCGTTGGACGTGTCCATCCAGGCGCAGATCATCACGCTGCTCAAGCGCATCTGCCGCCAGCGTGGCGCGGCGGTCATGCTGGTCACGCACGACATGGGCGTGATCGCCGAGACCTGCGACCGCGTGGCCGTCATGTACGCCGGCCGCGTGGCCGAAATCGGCCCCGTGCACGAGGTCATCCACCGCCCGGCGCACCCCTACACCGCCGGGTTGATGAGTTGCATCCCCGACATGGAGGTGGAGCGCGAGCGGCTGCACCAGATCGACGGTGCCATGCCGCGCCTGACCGAGATCCCGCGCGGTTGTGCCTTTCACCCGCGCTGCGACAAAGCCATGCTGCGCTGTCACGACCAGCGCCCCGAACTGATGCCCGCCGGTGCCACCCGCGCCGCGTGCTGGCTGCACGACGTGGCCGCCACCGCGGCCGCCCAGGAGATGTCCCGATGAGCAATCCGGTCATGGAGATGGCCCCGGCGGTGACGCCCACCGCCAGCGCCCCGTTGGTGGTGGCGCAGGATTTGGCGCGCACGTTCGACGTCTCGGCGCCGTGGCTCAACCGCGTGCTGGAGCGCAAGCCGCGCCAGTTGTTGCACGCCGTCGACGGTGTGAGCTTCGAGATCGCGCGCGGCCAGACGCTGGCCCTGGTGGGCGAGTCCGGCTGTGGCAAGAGCACGGTGGCGCGCTTGCTGGTGGGGCTGTATGCGCCCACGCGCGGGCGGTTTATGTTTGACGGCCAAGACGCGCACGCCGCCTACCGCAGCGGCGCCCCCGGGCGGCTGTTGCGGCGGCGCATCCAAATGATCTTTCAAGACCCCTATGCCAGCCTCAACCCGCGCTGGCGGGTGGAGGACATCGTCGCCGAGCCGCTGCGCGAGCATGGCCTGCTGAGCGACCCGAAAGCGCTGCGCGAGCGCGTGGGCGAGCTGCTGCGCTCGGTGGGCTTGAGCCCGCACGACATGGTCAAGTACCCGCACCAATTTTCGGGTGGGCAGCGCCAGCGCATCTCGATCGCGCGCGCGCTGGCCACGCGGCCCGATTTTCTGGTGTGCGACGAACCAACCTCGGCGCTGGACGTCTCGGTGCAGGCGCAGGTGCTCAACATCATGAAGGACCTGCAGCGCCAGCAGGGGCTGACCTATTTGTTCATCAGCCACAACCTGGCCGTGGTGCGGCACGTGAGCGACCAGGTGGGCGTGATGTACCTGGGGCGGCTGGTGGAGCTGGCGGACAAGCGCACGCTGTTCACACAGCCGCGTCACCCCTACACGCGCATGTTGCTCGACGCCATCCCCAAGCTGCACGACACGGGCCGCGCGCGCACGCCGGTGCAAGGCGAGGTGCCCAACCCGCTTAACCCTCCCAGCGGCTGTGCCTTCCATCCGCGCTGCCCACACGCCAACGCTCGCTGCAGCGCCGAGCGTCCTGCGATGCAAACCCTCGGCGGCGTGCGCGTGGCCTGCCACGCGGTGGAGGAAGGGCGGATTTGAGCCTTCAGCCGGGGGCGGGCAGTGCCTCGGCGGTGTCGAGCGCGAGGCACAGATCGGCCCAGGCCTTGGCCTTGTCGGCGGGGTTGCGCAGCAGGTACGCCGGGTGGTACGTCACCACCACGGGCAGCGCCAGCCCGGCCAGCCGCGCCGTGTACACGCGCCCGCGCAGGCGGCCCAGCGGCGTGCGCAGCAGGGTGTCGGGGCTGTCGCAGCCGCCCTCGGCCAGCAAGGTTTGCGCCGCAAACCGGCCCATGGCCAGCACGAGGCGCGGCTGCAGCAGCGCAATCTGGCGCAACAGATAGGGCGTGCAGCGCGCGATCTCGTCGGGCTCGGGGTTGCGGTTGCGCGGCGGTCGGCATTTGATGACGTTGGCGATATAGACCCCCTGCCCGCG
>NZ_CALIND010000065.1:0-7193 GCF_938045175.1 uncultured Tepidimonas sp. | reverse complement strand
GGGTGGTGGCAGCCACAGCGCCAGCCACGGGCGCCCCTCCGCCAGCGCCTGCGCCAGGCCCGCGTGCAGCGCGGCGTGGTCGTGCAGGCGCAGGTCGGCGATGAACAGGTGAACCACCGGAGCCCCCAGCGGCAGGGATCGACTCATCGGCGACGGCTCCCTGTGGGGCGCGCGGCGGGCGTGGGCGCGTCCGTCGCCGTGCGGGCGTCACCGCGCTGGCGGCGGCAGCGCTCGGAACAATAGCGCACCTGTTCCCAATCGCGCGCCCATTTGCGCCGCCACGTGAAAGGCAGGCCGCAGACGGCGCAGATCTTGGTGGGCAGGTGGGGTTTGCGGTGCATGGCGTCAAAAGAGTGTTAGCTGGGTGGCCGGCGTGGCCACGCGGCGGCGCGCGACCGGCTCGCGCCCGGTGGCGTCGCGGCCCGCCGGCATGCCGCGGCGCGAGCCGTGACGGCGCACGACGTCGGTGGCGGCGGCCTGCACGGCCGGGTCGCGCCGGCGCGCGTGCAACCGCGCTTTGGCCGCGCGCAGCGCGGCCTCCAGCTCGACCGGTGGCACGGGGATGTCGTCGCCGACGCGCACCCCACAGCGCCGCTGCACGTCGGCGGGCATGCGCCACGGCTCGAACAGCCAGGCGTCCGGCACGCGCCGCAGCGCGGGCAGCCAGCGGCGCACGAACACGCCGTGGGGGTCGTGGTCGCGCGCCTGCTTCAGCGGGTTGTACACGCGCGTGGCGTTGATGCCGGTGGTGCCAGCCTGCATCTGCATCTGCGGCCAGTGGATGCCAGGTTCGTAGTCCAAGAACCACCGCGCGAGCCACTGCCCCACGGGGTGCCAGTGCAGCCACAAGGGGTAGGCGGCCACCGACACCAGCATCGCCCGCATGCGAAAGTTCAGCCACCCGGTGGCGCGCAGCATCGCGACGCAGGCGTCGACCAGCGGCCAGCCGGTGCGCCCCTGCTGCAACGCCTCGAAAAGGGCTGGATTCCAGTCATCCTCGCGCAGGCCGTCGTAGCCGCGGTGCAGGTTGCGCCACTCGAGCTCGGGTTCGCTCTCGAGCTTCTGGATGAAATGGCAGTGCCAGTAGAGGCGGCTCTCAAAGGCGCGCAACCCGGCGCGCCAGCGTGCCGCGTCCGCGGGCGCAGCGGGGGCGTCGGCCAGCGCGGCCAGCCGCGCGCGCGTGGCCTGCACCACTTCGCGCAGGCTCAGCACCCCGTAGGCGAGGTAGGGCGACAGCCGCGAGCACGCGGTGGGGGCGGTCAGGGGGGAGGAGATGCCGCCGCGGTAGCGCACGGCCCGCTCGGTCAGGAAGTCGTGCAAGGTCACCTCGCCCCGCGCGCGTCCGCCGCGCTGGCGCTCGGGCGGCTCGGCCGGGTCCAATCCGAGCGCGGCGGCGTCCGGCCATGGGCCGGGTGCGAGCTCGTCGCCGTTCAACCACCATGCGGGGGACGAAAGGCCCGGCGGCGCTGACCACGGCCACGGGGCCGGCACGAGCACGGGCGGCGGCCACGGGGCCGGTGGGGCGGCGACGAAGCGCTCGCGCGCCGTGAGCCACCGGTCGCGGTCACGCAGCCCGCGGATGACGGCAAAGCCCGGGGTTTCGTGTACCGCGACGCCGTGCGCGCGCGCCCAGCGGCGCACCGCCTGGTCGCGGGCGTAGGTGTGGGCGTTGCCGGTTTCCTCGTGTGCGTGGATGGCGGCCAGTCCCAGCCGCTGATGCAGCAGGGCGAGCACCGGCACCGCCTCGCCCACGATGACGCGAAGCGCCGCACGCGGGCCGCCCGCGGCCCGCAGCGCGGCGTCGAGTTCGCACAGGCTCTCGCGGATGAAGCCCCAGTGCTGTGCGGCGGCGTCGGGCTGCCGCCACAGGCTCGGTTCGACGATATAAACGGGCAGCACCGCACCCGCGCGCGCCGCTGCGACGAGCGGTGCATGGTCGTGCACGCGCAGGTCGCGTTTGAACCAGACGAGCTGCACCGGCATGGCAGGTCTTCCGTTCCGTTGATTCCGCCGCACAGACTCAATCGCGCGCCGCCAGCCGCCGCTGCAGCCAGCGCATCAGCGCGCCGATCAGCGGTAGCTGCGCGTACAGCTCCTCGGCCGCGTCCCAGTAGTCGCGGTGCTCGCGCACGCGAGCGTCCGCGGCAAAGCACAGGTGGGTGCAGCCGCGGATGCGGCGCTCGCGCGCCTCGCCACGGAAGCGAAAGACGAAGTCCCAGGTCAGAAAGGCCTGTTGCGCGTCGCCCAGCCGCTCGCGCACGATAAAGCGCGGGTCGTCGAGCTGCCGGTACATGTGCGCGAAGATGCGGCGGATCGCCTCGACCCCCTGCACGTCGTTGAACGGGTCACGAAAGCGCGCATCCTCGGTGTATACCGTCGGGAGCTCACGCAAGGACTCGGGGGTGAGCGTTTCGTAAAAGTTCACCACCCGCTCCAGCGGAGATGCGGCGGAGCTGGCAAGGGGCGCATCGAGGATCGCCGCCGCAGTGGGTGCGCCGTGGGCACGCGCCGCGGGTGGCGACGCTGTTCCGTCGTGCGTGGCGGCCCAAGGGGCCGGGGAAGGATGGGGCGTGCGCTGCGTCATGGTGCTGCGGAGGGTCACAAGCCGGTGGCGCGGCGCACGAGCGCGAAATACCAGCGATCCGGCAGGCAGCGCAGCAGCCGCAGCCACAGCGTAAAGCGCCGCGGAAAGTGCAGGTGAAACACTCCCCGCGCCCAGCCGCGCAGCATCGCTGTCGCCGCCTGCTCGGGGGTGATCAGGGCCGGCATGCGGAAGGGGTTTTGCGCGGTCAGCGGCGTGGCCACGAAGCCGGGGCACACGACGCTCACCCCGATGCCGTGCGGGCGCAGGTCGAGGTAGAGCGTCTCCGCCAGGTTGATCAGCGCGGCTTTCGTCGGGCCGTACGCCAGCGCCTGCGGCAGGCCGCGGTAGCCCGCGACGCTGGCCACGAGGCTCAGGTGGCCGCTGCGCTGCGCGAGCAGCCGCGGCACGCACGTGGCCACGAGGTGCAGGGCCCCCTCGACGTTGATGCGCTGGTGCCGCAGCAGCTCCTCGGCGTCGATGGCGGTGGCGCGCTGCGGTCGGTAGTGCCCGGCGCAAAAGAGGATCAGGTCCAGCGGCCCGTGCGCAAACGCCTCGGCGGCGGCGCGCGCCACCGCGGCGCGGTCGGTCACATCCAGCGGCAGCGCCAGCCGCCCCGGGGCCGCGTCGGCAAACGCCTGCAGCGGCGCGGCGCTGCGCGCGGAGACGATGACGGTGGCACCGCGCGCGTGCAGCGCCTCGGCCACCGCGAGGCCGATGCCCGAGGAGGCACCAACGATCCAAGCGCGTTTACCGCGCCAGTCGCGAAATGGCGGGTTGGCACTCATCGGTCGAGCTTCGTGAACGACAGGGTGACTTCGCCGAGCCGGATGCCGAATTTGCGCATCTCGGCGCGGTTGAGCATCACGCGCTCGTCGATGAGGTACATCCAGTCGTCGAACTGCACCTCGTACACGCGCCCGTCGACGGGCAGGCGCAGCGTGTAGCGCCACTGGAAGGCGTTGCCGCTGACCTGCCCGCTGGCTTCGCCGACCACGTCGTCGGCGGTGCCACGGTAGCGGCCGTTGCCGTCGTCGATCAGCCGCCACACGCGCCGCTCGGTCTTGCCGTCGCTGTAGGTAAAGCGCTCGTCGAGCACCCCCTGGTTGCCGTTCCACGTGCCGGTCATCTCGACCACGAAGCGGCGCACCACCTGGCCGCTGCGGTCCTGGAACATGCCGTGGGCGATCAGGCGACCGTTGAAATAGGTTTTGAGGTCCAGCGCCGGGCGTTCTGCCGCGTAGGAGGCGAGCTGCTGCGACGCGCAGCCCCCTAACAGCCACGCCACACCGCTGACGAGCAGCAGCCGCCGCCACCGGATCCGGTGCTGCAGCGGATGGGACAGGATCAGTGCCATGGTCGGTCTCCAGTCGGGTCGGGGAGGAGGTGCGTCATTGCGGGGGGACAACGCTTCGGGACAGGGAGGGGCGTGTCATCGCGGAGGGACGATGCTTTCGGCGATGGGTTGGGTGAGCGGCATCGCGGGCCGGCGGCGCACGAAGCCGTGCCACAGCAGCGCGGCGGCCAGCGCCTTGAAGAAGCAGGGCAGCACCGCGTAGGCGACGGTGAGGGCCTGCAGCCCGGCGGTGTCGCGCGTGCCGGGGGTGTAGCCCAGCAGCGCCAGCACCGGCAGCGCGAGCCCCGCGGCCAGCGCCAGATTGCCCTTGGCCGCGAGGTTCCACCAGCCGAAGTAAGCACCTTCGTGGCGGCCGCGGTCGCCGGTTTCGTCGATGACGCCGGCGAGCAGCGCGGCGGGCAGCGCGAGGTCTGCCCCCAACGCCAGCCCCGACAGCCCGCACACCAGCGCGTACGCCACGGTGTCGCCGGCGTCCAGCCCTGCCGCCCAGACGAACATGGCGATCGACAGCCCCATGCCGAGCAGCCACGCCCGGGCGAGGCCGACGCGCCGCACCGCTGCCAGCCACATGGGCATGCCCGCCGCGGCGGCGAGGAAGTAGATCGACAGAAACAGCGCCTCCCACTGCGGTGCCTGCAGCCGGTCGGCGATGAAGAACAGCACCAGTGTCGCCGGGATCGCGCTGGCGAGACCGCTCAACACGAACACCGCCATCAGGCGGCGAAACGCCGGGCGTCGCCACGGCAGCCGCAGATCGGATGGGATGAGGGGGGTGGCGGACACCGGTGTGGCAGGCGCGGATGTGGCGGGTGTGGATGTGGCGGGTGCGTTCGCCACCGCTGTCGGGTGCGGGCCCCGGCCCCAGGCAAAGAGCGCTAGCGGTAGCGCCACCGCCAGCACGGCGAGCGTCACCGACCAGCCCGCCACCGCCGGCAATACGGACGCGGTGATCACGCCGGCGAGCGTCCAGCCTTCGCGCCACGCCACCAGCCGCGCCTGCGTCGGCGCGTCACCGCCCAGCCGCGCGCCCCAGCTCTGGTGCGCGATGGCCAGCGCGCTGTACGCGAGCGTCGTGACCACCAGCCCGCCCAGTGCCCACGCGGGCAGCGCGCCCGAGACGCCGGCCGGCGGAAACAGCAGCGCGAGCATGCCCACCCACAGCACGAGCGCCGCGACCCACGCCCACCGCCACACCGCCTCGGCACCGCGCCGGTACACCCCGTCCAGCCAGCGCCCGAGCAGCGGGTCGGTGAGCGCGTCGAACACCCGCGCGAGCAGCAGCACCCCGCCCAGCGCGCCCAGTGGCACGCCCAGCGTCGCGTAATGGTGCGGCAGGTGCACGTACAGCGGCAGCGCGGCGAACGCCAGCGGCAAGCCGGGCAGGCCGTAGCGCCAGGCCGATCGGGGCGGGGCGGCGGGCGGGGTCATGGCACCGACGCCCCGGCCGAGGTGCCGAGCAGCGCCTGCCGCAATCCGGGTTCGGAGGTCGTCGGTGCCAGCCAGATGCCGAAGAAGCGCTCGGCGAACGCGGCGTCGTCGATCGCCCCCAGTGGCTGGACGCGGCCGTCGGCACGCGTGAGCACGAAGCGTGCGCCCACCCCGGGCTGCCACAGCCCCGCGATGCGGTCACCCGGCTGCACATCCGGAAACAGCCGCTGCATCGCCGACAGCCAGGCGGTCTCGGCTGCTGCGGGCAGCGGCCCCGGGCGGCGCATTTCCTCCAGCGAGCGGCGCGCGATGTCGGCGCCGCGAAAGCGTCGCTGGTAGGTCAGCTCCAGCACCACGGGCTGCCGCCCGAGCGCGCCCGCGTGCCAGCCGGGCGCGGCCAGCAGCCGGGCGTCGTACACCGCCATCCCCAGAAACCGCAGCGTGCCCGTGCCGACGATCGTCGCCCCGGGCAGCAGGGCGGCGGCCGCGTCGGCCGGTGCCACCGCGGGGGGTGGCGGCTCGACGTTGGCGTGCGCGTCCGCGGCAGGCCCCCAGCCGATCGCGAGCGTCAGCAGCACTAACCCGGCGCACCTCCGCCCGGTCTCACGGCCGCTGCAGCGTGTACTGCACCACATCGATATCCCCGGCATCGAAGCCGGCCTCGCAATACGCCAGGTAGAACGACCACAGCCGCACGAAGCGCTCGTCGAACCCCAGCGCCAGCACCTCGTCGCGGCGGGCGAGGAAGGCCTGCCGCCAGCGCCGGCACGTTTCGGCGTAGTCACGGCCGAATGCGTGCGTGTCGACGATGCGCAACCCCGCGCGCTGCGCCTGCTGCTGGAACGCCGACGGGCTCAGCAGGCATCCGCCGGGAAAGATATATTGCTGGATGAAATCCGTCGAGCGCAGGTAGCGCTCGAAGAGGGCGTCGCGGATGACGATGGCCTGGATGCACGCGCGGCCGCCCGGGCGCAGCAACCGCTGCACGGCGCCGAAATAGTCGGGCCAGTATTCGCGGCCGACGGCCTCGATCATCTCGATCGAGACGATCGCGTCGTACGGCCCGTCGGCGATGTCGCGGTAGTCCTGCAGCCGCAGCGTCACGCGGTCGCTCAGGCCCGCCGCGGCGATGCGCGCGCAGCCGTGCGTCAGCTGCTCGGTCGACAGCGTGACGCCCGTCACGCGTGCGCCGAAGTCGCGCGCCGCCGTTTCCGCCAGTGCCCCCCAGCCGCAGCCGATTTCGAGCAGGCGGGCATCCGGGCCGACGCCGGCCATGCGCAGCGCCCGCCCGATCTTGGCGCGCTGCGCGCTGGCCAGATCGCGCTGCGGGTCGCCGTCGAACCACGCGGCCGAGTAGGTCATCGTCTCGTCCAGCCACAGCCGGTAAAACGCGTTGCCCAGGTCGTAGTGCGCGTGGATGTTGCGCCGGCTGCCGCTGCGCGTGTTGCGCCGCAGCCGGTGGCGCAGGCGGTACAGCAGCCGCCCGGCCCACGAGCCGTGGATGACGTCTTCCAGCGCGTGACGGTTGGCCAGCATCAGGCGCAGCAACGCCGGCAGGTCCGGCGTGCTCCACAGCCCGTCCAGGTACGCCTCGGCAAAGCCGATGTCCCCGCTGCGCAGCGCCGCGGTGGCGGCGGACCAGTCGTGCAGTTCCAGCCGGGCGTGCGGCGCGGTACCGGCACCGAAGTGCAGCGCTTGCCCATCGGGTGTGACGAGTTCCAGATGGCCGTGCGGCAGCCGCTGCAGCAGGCGCAGCACGGCACGCGCGGACGCCGGCACGCGCCGCGGCAGGACCGTGGCGCCGTCGGAACCGCGCGGCGGCAGCGG
>NZ_CALIND010000064.1:0-7031 GCF_938045175.1 uncultured Tepidimonas sp. | reverse complement strand
CGAGACCACCACCCGCGACGACATCCAGGCGCTGTGGTCGGTGTTTGCCACGCCGGGCCAGCCACTGCCCGACTTCGACGCCTGTGCAGCGGCCACCGACACCCTCATCCCGGCCGGGTTGCGGCGCACCAGCCCGTATCTGACGCACCCCGTCTTTCACCGCTACCACAGCGAAACCGGCATGCTGCGCTACATCCGCAGCCTGTCGGACAAAGACCTGGCGCTGGACCGCACCATGATCCCGTTGGGCTCGTGCACGATGAAGCTCAACGCCAGCAGCGAGATGATCCCCATCACCTGGCCGGAATTTGCGCACGTGCACCCGTTTGCGCCTGCCGACCAGCTGGAGGGCTACCGGCTGCTGGATGCGCAATTGCGCGCCTGGCTATGCCAGGCCACGGGCTACGCCGCCATCAGCCTGCAGCCCAACGCGGGCTCGCAAGGCGAATATGCGGGCTTGCTCGCCATCCAGGCCTACCACGCCGCGCGGGGACAGCCGCAGCGCGACGTCTGCCTCATCCCCACGTCGGCGCACGGCACCAACCCGGCCAGCGCCCAGATGGCCGGGTTGCACGTCGTGCCCGTGGCGTGTGACCCGCAGGGGAATGTCGACCTGGACGACCTGCGCGCCAAGTGCGAGCAGTACAGCGAGCGCCTGTCGTGCATCATGATCACCTACCCCAGCACGCACGGCGTGTTCGAGACCGGCGTCAAGGCCCTGTGCGACCTGGTGCACCAACACGGCGGCAAAGTCTACATCGACGGCGCCAACATGAACGCGCTGGTCGGCCTGGCAGCCCCGGGGGCGTTCGGGGGCGACGTCAGCCACCTCAACCTGCACAAGACCTTTTGCATCCCCCACGGCGGCGGCGGCCCGGGCGTGGGCCCGGTGTGTGTGGTGGAGGAACTCGCGCCCTACCTGCCTGGCCACGCCACGGCGCTGGCCGCGGGCGCCTATGCGGGCGATGCGCGGGGCGACGCCACCGTCGGCGCCGTCTCGGCAGCGCCGCTGGGCAACGCGGCCGTGCTGCCCATTTCGTGGATGTACATCCGCATGATGGGGGCCGAGGGCCTGTTGCGCGCCACGCAGACGGCCATCCTGGCGGCCAACTACGTCAGCGCCCGCCTGCGCGCGCATTACCCCACGCTGTACGCCAGCGCCAACGGCCACGTCGCGCACGAATGCATCCTGGACTGCCGCGGCTTCAAAGACACGAGCGGCATCCTGGCCGAAGACATCGCCAAGCGGCTCATGGATTACGGCTTTCACGCGCCCACGTTGTCGTTTCCCGTGCCCAACACGCTGATGGTGGAACCCACCGAGAGCGAGACGCTGCAGGAGCTGGACCGCTTCATCGACGCCATGATCGCCATCCGGGAAGAGATCCGCGCCGTCGAGCTGGGCGTGTGGCCGCGCGAGGACAATCCGCTCAAAAACGCCCCGCACACCGCGCAGCGCTGCCTGGCCGAGGACTGGCCCCACCCCTACACGCGGGAACTGGGTGCCGCCTTGCCGTTTCACCGCGCGCACGGTCGAGCCGGCAGCAAATACTGGCCACCCGTCGGCCGGGTGGATAACGTGTACGGCGACCGCAACCTGTTTTGCAGCTGCGTGCCGATGACGGAGCTGGCCGACGCGTGATCGCTGCCACCCAGCATCATCAGTGGGCGCGGCTCTAGCGACGAAACCAAGTGGGTGTCCTGAGTCGGGTCCCCTTTTCCATCCGCCCCATGGTCAGCTGATGGCATAACTGTCCATCGCCAGATACCGGTACTGGACTTCGCGCGTGATCGCCTGCACCGTCGCTGCCCCCTCCCGGGGCCAGCGCGCCACTCCCAGGGCAAAGAACAACGGCAGCAGGTGCTCGTCGGTCGGGTGCGCGCGCTCCGCTTGCGGCGCCCGCACGCGCCACGCCAGCAGGGCATCCAGATCGCGGGCCTGCAAGGCATTCCAGACCCAGTCCGAAAACGCCACCACATAGGGATCGGGCGGATCCTGAATCGCCGGGCGTTGGCCGAAGAACTCCATCAGGTTGTGGGTAAGGCTGCCCGAGCCCACCATCAACACGCCATCCTCTCGCAGCGCAGCCAGTGCCACACCGATGGCGTACACCTGCGCCGGCCCTGCAGTAGCCGGGAGGGCCAGCTGCACCACCGGCCAGCGGGCCTGGGGCAACAGAAAGCGCAGCGGTGACCAAGCGCCATGGTCGCGCGGGCGCTGCGGGTCCTCGGCCGAAGCGATACCCGCTGCGCGCAAACGCTCGACGACCCTGCGCGCCAGCGCGGGATCACCAGGTGCAGGGTACTGCAGGCGGTACAACGGCGGCGGGAAGCCACCGAAGTCGTGCCATGTGGGCGGCTGAGGGTGACTGCCCACCGCAGCCACCTCGTCCATCCAGTGCGGCGACATGACGACCACTGCACGCAAGTCGTCGCGGGCAGCCAGCGACTGCCCCCAACGCTGCAAGGCGACACCGGCGGCGCCGGGCGCCAAGGCCATCATCGGCGAGCCATGCGAGACGAACAGAGCGGGCAAGGCGGACACGGCAAGCTCCAGGCGAACGACGGGTTGTATCGTAGCTGGTCCATGGACGACCACCCGTCAACGGTGTTGACGACCATATCCAAAACGCCGAAGCAACGACGCGAGGCTGCCATGCCCCTGGCTGGTGGCGGAGGGGCCGCCATCGGCGACAATCGCGCCATGGACCGCTACGCCGTCATCGGCCACCCCATCGGCCACAGCAAATCGCCGCTCATCCACACCTGGTTTGCCCAGGCAACCGGGCAGGCGCTCACCTACACCGCCATGGAGGCCCCGCTGGACGGTTTTGCCGCCACGGTGGATGCCTTTCGCGCGGCGGGCGGGCGCGGGGTCAACGTGACACTGCCGTTCAAGATCGAGGCGTGTGCCTATGCCGATGAGGTTAGCGAGCGCGCGCGGCTTGCCGGTGCGGCCAATGCCTTGGCGTTCGACGGCACGCGCTGCCGCGCCGAAAACTTCGACGGCGTGGGGTTGGCGCGCGACATCACGGTCAATCTGGGCCACCCCGTCGCTGGCCGCCGCGTGCTGATGCTGGGCGCCGGGGGCGCCGCGCGCGGGGCGCTGCAGCCGCTGCTGCAGGCCGCACCCACACTGCTGCTCGTGGCCAACCGCAGCGCCGACAAGGCGGCGGCACTCGTGGCGTCGTTTCACGCGCAGGGGTGGGGCCACGGGGTCTTGCGCGCCGCCGCGCTCGATGAACTGGTGGACGCCGGACGGTTCGACATCGTCGTCAACGCCACGTCCGCCAGCCTCGTCGATCAGGCGCTGCCGTTGCCGCCCCAGATCTTCGGCCCCGACACCCTGGCGTACGATATGGTTTATGGTCAGGGGCTGACGCCCTTCTTGCGCCAAGCCCAGCAGGCGGGCGCGGGTCGGCTCGCCGACGGCATCGGCATGCTGGTCGAACAGGCGGCCGAGGCGTTTGCCTGGTGGCGCGGCGTGCGCCCCGACACCGCGGCCGTCATCCAGCGTCTGGCCACGCCGCTGACCTAAACCCGCCCCGGCTTTCTTTCGCCTTCGCTGTCACACCGCATGAACCAGCTCGACGCCCTCAAGCGCCACACCACCGTGGTCGCCGACACCGGCGACTTTTTGCAGATCGCGCAGTACCAGCCCCGCGACGCCACCACCAACCCGTCGCTGATCCTGAAGTCCGTGCTCAAACCCGAGTACGCGCCGCTGCTCGACGACACCGTTACCCGCTACCGCGACCACCCCCTGGACGAAGTGGTCGACCGGCTGCTGGTGCGCTTCGGCGCCGAGATCCTGCGCATCGTCCCGGGCCGGGTATCGACCGAAGTCGACGCGCGCCTGAGCTTCGATACCCGCGCCACCATCCAGCGCGCTCGGCGCCTCATCGCGCTCTACGAGGCCGAGGGCGTGCCGCGCGCGCGCGTGCTGATCAAGATCGCTGCCACCTGGGAAGGCATCCGCGCCGCCGAAACCCTGGAGCGCGAGGGTATCCATACCAACCTGACGCTGCTGTTCGCCTTTTGCCAGGCGGTGGCGTGCGCGGACGCGGGCGTGCGCCTGATCTCGCCCTTCGTCGGCCGCATTGTCGACTGGCACAAGGCACGCGCCGGCGCCCAGTGGGACGAGGCGGCAATGGCAGGCACCCAAGACCCAGGCGTGCAATCCGTCACCCGCATCTGGCGGCACTATAAGCACTTCGGTATCGCCACCGAGGTCATGGGCGCGAGCTTTCGTCACACCGGGCAGATCCTGGCCCTGGCTGGCTGCGATCTGCTCACCATCAGCCCCGAGCTGCTGGCGCAACTGGCCGCCACCAAAGGCGACGTCCCGCGCCAGCTCGACCCCGCCGAAGCCGCCCAAGCCGACCTGCCGGAAATCCACTACCGTGCCGGCGACGAGGCCGCCTTTCGGCTCGCGCTCAACGACGACGCCATGGCCACCGAAAAATTGGCCGAAGGCATCCGGCTCTTTTGCGCCGATGCACAGCGGCTCGACGCCCTGATCCACTCACGCTGACCCACGGGAGTGCCCATGACGAGCTTGGTCGTTCATCACTTGGAACACTCGCGCTCGCAGCGCGTGCTGTGGCTGCTGGAAGAACTGGGCGTGCCCTACGAGCTGCGCCTGTACCGGCGCGACGCCCGCACGCGCCTAGCCCCGCCGGAACTCAAGGCCGTGCATCCCTTGGGCAAGTCGCCCGTCATTACCCATGGCGATGTGACGGTGGCCGAATCCGGCGCCATCCTGGAATACCTGGCCGAGACCTTTCCCCCCGCCCCACATAGCGAACTGGCCGGCTTGGTCCCCGCGCCGGGCACGGCCGCGCACCGCGACAACCGGTTTTGGATGCACGTTGCCGAAGGATCGTTGATGAACTGGGTGGTCATGAAGCTCGTATTCGTCAACATCCCCCAGCAGCGCATGCCGTTCTTTGCTCGGCCCATCGCGCGCGAGATCAGCCGGCAAGTGCTGCGGCGCTTCGTCGATCCCAACATCGACACCGCGCTCGAGCTGCTGGACCACACGCTGCGCGATCGCCCCTGGCTGACCGGCGAGCGGCTGGCACTGGCCGACTTTCAGATGAGCTTTGCCGTCGAGGCGGCGCTCGCGCTGGGCGGACCGCACGCTGCTGCGCGTCACCCCCACGTGGCGGCGTACCGCGAGCGCTACCGCAGCCGCCCGGCTTACCAGCGCGCGCTCGCCAAAGGCGGCCCCGAGATCATGGGCCTGTGACGGCGGTTGCGCTACATTAGTGGGCTGCCGACTTCGCTCCACCATGTGCTCTGCACCTGCGCTTCCCCCCATTCCTCCCAAGCGCTACTTCACCATTGGTGAGGTCAGCGAGCTGTGCGGGGTCAAACCCCACGTGCTGCGCTACTGGGAGCAAGAATTCACCCAACTGCGGCCCATGAAGCGCCGCGGCAACCGGCGCTACTACCAGCACCACGAAGTGCTGATGATCCGTCGCATCCGCGAACTGCTGTACGAGCAAGGGTTTACCATCCAGGGCGCACGCAACCGGCTGGCCGAATGGAGCCAGCAAGAGCGCGCCGCGCGCAAGGACCAGGAAGGGGATGGTGAACCCTCTACCCCCCCAGCATCCGCGGGTGAGATCTTGCCCACGAGCGTGGTGGACGCCATCGAGCCGCCGCCCGCCTGGGACGCGTCGCAGCGCCGTTCACTGCTGGCCGAGCTGCGCGCCATCCGCGCCCTGCTCGACCCCGCAGTCCGGAAAGCGCCTGAAAACACCGTATAATGGCGGCTTCGGCGTGTAGCGCAGCCTGGTAGCGCACTTGCATGGGGTGCAAGGGGTCGCGAGTTCGAATCCCGCCACGCCGACCAAACCCATCCAGGGCTGACGTGAGTGATCGCGTCAGCCCTTGTTCTTTCTTGGGTTTAGGGCAGACCCAGCGCTTCGTCACCGGCGCGGTGGAACGTCTATTGGCACGCCAAATGCTCGGCGTCAAACCCCACCACGCGACGCGACTCGCGGCTGAACTCGATGCCCACCAGGTGAATGGGCACGCCCGCCATGCGGTATTTGGCGGCGTAGTCGCGGGCCTTGAGTTGCGCCAAGGCCTTCCCTTCCGGCTCCAGCTCGACCACTTTGAACTCGAACAGGTAGATCCGCTCAGGCAGTTTGACCGTGAGGTCGATACGGCCTTGGCTCGTCACGTCTTCGGCGATCAAATCCAGCCCCAGCGCCGCGATGTGGCTGTAGAAGACGCTGGCCCAGTAGCCCTCGTACTGCGCGATCGGGTTGTTGCGGTACCAGTCGTGCGGGATGGCGGCGTAGAGGCTGTCGATATGGGTTCTGAGGCCCGATAGGTCACCCGCGTGCAGCACGTCGTAGAGTCGCCCGACGGCACGCCCTGCTGCCGACGGCGCACCCACCAGGGCCTTGACCAGTGCGTCGTTGAGGGCGCTTTCGACCTCCAGGTTGGGGTAGCCCAAGGTGTATTCGATGCGCGCACCGATGCGGCGCTGGCTGCGAAACGTCAGATAGCCGGTCTGCCACAGCAGCGCCTCGGTGGTCATGCCCTCGACATCGAAGCTGTTGAGCAGCTCGTCATCCGCCCGCAGCGACGCCAGCTCCGGGGTGAAGCAGCCGCGCTGCGTCAACACGTCGATGAGGAACGTCGGCGTGCCCGTCTCGAACCAGTAGGGGCGAAAGACACGTTCCTGAAAAAGCAGCAACAGATCGAAGGGGTTGTAGACCGAATCCCCCAACCAGTTGTAGCCGTTGTACCAGTCGCGGATCGCCTGGCGGTCGAGTCCTTCCAGTTCCGGCGCGAAGACGGTATCGACATCCGCTTCCGTATAGCCACAGATGGCCGAGTATTCCGCCGAGACGGTGATGTCGCGCAGGTTGTTGAGCCCCGAGAAGATCGAGACCTTGCTGAACTTGGAAACCCCGGTCAGGAAGGCGAACTGGATGTGGGCGTCTTGCCCCTTGATGACCGAGTAAAGGTTGCGCAAGCCCTCGCGCATGGCCCGCGCCACCTCCGGCTCG
>NZ_CALIND010000063.1:0-10052 GCF_938045175.1 uncultured Tepidimonas sp. | reverse complement strand
CGGCGCTCACTGCCCCACGCATCGCCCGTGATGCGCAGCGAACGCGCATCGGCCCCTTCACCCGTGACCCGCTGCGCGGCGGCGGGCGGCATCGCTGTCGAGCCCGGTGTCAACCAAGCCGCGCCCGTAGCGGCGCCGTGGCGAAACTCGGGCGTGCCCGTGATCAAGCCCTGCGCTTTCATGCCTGGCCCGGTGACACGCTGCTGTGCATCGTCGCTGCCGGCGCTGCCCGTGATGCGCTGGCGGCGCTCCCACGCCTGCCGCGCAGGGGGCTGGATGCTGAACCCGCTGGGCGGCGGCGGGGCGTCGGTCGCGGCCAGCTCGGGATAGCGCGTCAGCCAGCGGCCACTCAACGTACACCCGCCTTGGAGGTTGTCCGGCCCCACGTACGGCGTGCCCGTGACCGGTTCACACGCGCCGCGCTCGTCGCCGGTGATGCGCCCGCCGCCCGCTCCAGGGCTGTCGCCACTCACGGTGGCCAGCGCAAATCCGGCTGGCATGCGCTGCGCAGGGGCCATGGCTTCCTGCGCCGGCGCCATCGCGGTGGCCATTGCCGGTCCGGCCTCGGCTGGCGCCGTCGGCGCGAGCGTCTCGGGTGCGACGGTGCCCGCACGACGCGACGCCGTCCCGGCGCGCAGTCCCACTTGCCCCTGGGCCGACAGCGCGTACTGCGTCCCAGAGATCGGGCGCTGCGCACCGGCCTCGTTGCCGGTCACTTTCGGACTGCGGCCCACCGGCGTGCCCGTCACCTCGTTGTCACCACGCGAGGACATGACGCTGACCTTGTGCGGGGCGCGCGGCGCCACTTGCTCGCACAGCGCAGCATCTTCGGCCGCCAGATAGCGGGTGCCCGTGATGCCGCGACAGGCGCCGGTCTCGTTGCCGGTGACCTTGCCCTGCAGCCCGGGATGCACGCCCGTCACCGGTCGGCCCGCTTCGGTGTGCGTTACCTCGACCTTGGGGGGCCGCGGCGGCTGGGGGCGACTGCCGCACCACGCCTCGAATTGTTCCTGCCCGATATACTCGGTGCCAGTCACGTGCCGACAGGTGCCCAACTCCATGCCCGTGACCTTCTGGCTGCGCTCGACCTGCGTGCCCGTGACACGCTGACCCGACAGGGTGTGCCCCTCTTCGGTGTGCGCGGCTGCGCGCTGCTCAGCCGACTTGCGCACGCGGCCGCTCGGGCGCACCGCTGCCGCTGGCTGAGTGGATGCGGCCAGGCCGGCGCGTCCGGCGAGCGCGAGCAACGTGCGCCGCTGCATGGCCAACTGCCGACCGGTGGCGCCCTTTTGCAGGGCTTCGCGCCAATCGCGATCCGGCATGGTGGTCGCCAGCCGAGTGGCCTGCGCCACGCGGGTGAGTCCCGCCTTGCCGTCGCGCGCCAGCGCGGCACGGCGCGCCTGAGCCAGCGCGCGTCCCGTCGGGGTGACAGCGCGCGCGACCTGGTTGGTGTCGGGCGCCGACGCACTCTCACGTGCTGCCGCCAGCATGCGCGCCACACCGTCGCTGCCCGCACAGCCGCACGCGCCACCCGTGCCACCACAGCCACAGCCGGCTGACCCTACCCCTGACCCGGCATCCGACGCCGCCGCTACCGGCGCACTGTGCGCCATCGCGGCACGGACCTGTTGAGCGCCATTGCGCCCCAGCTGCGCCAACGCTTGGCGCCGCTGGCGTGCCAGCTCTCGCCCCGAAAGGGCAGCCTTGACCACCGTCCCGTCCATGGGGGACTCCTTCCACAACAAAACCAACGGTGGAGCCGCGGGCTCCGATCAGCGGTAAACGACGAACGCCAGACCCTGGCTCTGGGCGTAGTTGTCGTAAGCGACGAAGCGCACCATGTGGTTGGGAAACTCGCGGTGGCACGCTTCGATCTCGGCGAGCACCGCGTCGACCGACGGCTCACCGAACATCGGCAGCTTCCACATGTACCAGTAGCTTTCCTTGGCGGGCGTGCCGCGCTCGGTGTGCTCGACGGCCGGGTTCCAGCCCTGCGCGAGCGCATAGGCGATCTGGCGGCGCACCTGCTCCGGCGTCATTTGCGGCAGGTAAGAAAACGTTTCGTATTTGAGCGATTGCTTGTAGGCCTGCATGGCGGATCTCCTCGGGTGGAAGGGGAATTACTTGTGCTGCACGTCGAGCTTGTCCACGACGTCGAACTCGAACTTGATCTCCTTCCATGTCTCCATGGCGATCTTGAGTTCGGGCGAGTGTTGAGCGGCAGCGGTCAGAATTTCCTTGCCCTCCTTCTCGAGGTTGCGCCCCTCGTTGCGCGCCTGCACGCACGCTTCCAGCGCCACCCGGTTGGCATGGGCGCCGGCGGCGTTGCCCCACGGGTGACCCAACGTACCACCGCCGAACTGCAGCACCGCGTCATCCCCAAAGATGGTGACCAGCGCCGGCATGTGCCACACGTGGATACCGCCGGACGCGACCGCGAAGGCACCGGGCATCGAGCCCCAATCCTGGTCGAAGAAGATACCGCGGCTGCGGTCTTCGGGCACGAACGACTCGCGCAGCAAATCCACCCAGCCGAGCGTGGCCTGGCGGTCGCCCTCCAGCTTGCCGACGACGGTGCCGGTGTGCAGGTGGTCACCGCCCATCAGGCGCAGCACTTTGGTCAGCACGCGGAAGTGGATGCCGTGGTAGGGGTTGCGGTCGATCACCGCGTGCATCGCGCGGTGCACGTGCAGCAGCATGCCGTTGTCGCGGCACCAATTGGCCAGCCCCGTGTGCGCACAAAAACCACCGGTCAGGTAGTCGTGCATGATAATGGGCGCGCCGATCGACTTCGCGTACTCCGCGCGCTTGAACATTTCGTCCGGCGTGGGCGCGGTCACGTTCAGGTAGTGGCCCTTGCGCTCACCGGTCTCGCGCTCGGCCTTCTCGGTGGCCTCTTGCACGAAGTCGAAGCGCTGCTTCCAGCGCATGAACGGCTGGCTGTTGACGTTCTCGTCGTCCTTGGTGAAGTCCAGCCCCCCGCGCAGCGCCTCGTACACCGCGCGGCCGTAGTTTTTGGCCGACAGTCCCAGCTTGGGCTTGATGGTGCAGCCCAGCAGCGGACGGCCGTACTTGTTCATGATGTCGCGCTCGACCTGAATACCGTTGGGCGGCCCGCCGCAGGTCTTGACGTAGGCGATGGGGAAGCGCACGTCCTCCAGGCGCAGCGAGCGCACGGCCTTGAAGCCGAACACGTTGCCCACCAGCGAGGTGAACACGTTGACCACCGAACCCTCTTCGAACAGGTCGATCGGGTACGCGATGAAGGCGTAGAACGCGGTGTCGTCACCGGGCACGTCCTCGATACGGTAAGCGCGGCCCTTGTAGTAGTCCAGGTCGGTCAGCAAGTCGGTCCACACCGTCGTCCAGGTACCGGTGGACGACTCGGCCGCCACGGCGGCTGCCGCTTCCTCGCGATCTACCCCCGGCTGCGGCACGATCTTGAACACCGCCAGCAGGTCGGTGTCCAAGGGGGTGTAGTCGGGCATCCAATAGGTCTGGCGGTATTCTTTGACGCCAGCGTTGTACGTTTTGACGGCCATGCTCACTCCTCGGATCTCATGGTGGTTGGGCGAACCCGTTGCCTCGGGGCTGTTCGGACTATAGGCGAGCGCCAAGGAAAGTCAAAGTAAAATATTCAAAGCCTAATCTTTTACTTTTATAAATTTATGAACCCCCGTCACCTGACCCTGCATCAGCTGCGCATCTTCCACGCGGTCGCCACGCACGGCAGCTTCGCGCGCGCGGCCGAGGCGCTGCACCTAGCGCCGCCCACCCTGTCGCTGCAGGTCAAGCAGTTGGCCGAGACGGTGGGGCAGCCCTTGGTGGAACAGATCGGGCGACGCATCTACCTCACGGCCGCTGGGCGCATGCTGGCCGAGGCCGCCACGGATGTGGACGAGCGTCTGCGCCGCCTGGGGGAAGATCTGGCCGCGCTGCAAGGCATCGAAAAAGGGAGCGTTCGCCTGGCCATTCTGACGACGGTGAAATACGTGGTGCCCAAGTTTCTGGGCGGCTTTGCGGCCGCGCACCCCGGCATCGACGTGGCCATGGTGGTGGGCAACCGCGACGCCCTGCTGCAGCGGCTGGCCGCCAATCAGGACGATCTCTACATCCTCGGCCAACCCCCACAAGACTGGGACGTGCAGTGCGAGCCGTTCGCCGACAATCCGCTAGTGCTGGTGGCCCCGCCCCACCATCCGCTGGCGCGCGAGCGCCACATCGACCCCCGGCGCTTGGCCGACGAGCCCTTCATCCTGCGCGAGCCGGGCAGTGGCACGCGCGCCACGATGGAGCGTTTTTTCGAGGCGGTGGGCGTCACGCCGCGGGCGCGCCTCGAAGTCGGCAGCAACGAGGCGATCAAGCAGACCGTCGCCGGTGGCCTGGGGCTGGCGGTGTTGTCGGCGCACACCGTGGTGGCCGAGCTGGCGCTGGGCGAGCTGGTGCAGCTGGACGTGCAGGGCTTTCCACTGCTGCGGCAGTGGTACGTGGTCACGCCGCGCGGCAAGCGGCTGTCACCGGCCGCAGCCGCGTTCAAGGACTGGCTGTACGCGCATCGGGAGCAGGCGCTGGCCCAGGTTCGTCAGCCGGCAGCCGCTCGGCGCGCACGCGGTCGATCCGCCGGCCCTGCATCGACAGCACCGTGAGGCGCCAGCCCGCCACGTCCACCGCGTCGCCTACCTGCAACAGCGCGCCAGCCACCGTTTGCATCAGCCCCGCCAGCGTCGCGTAGAGCTCTCGGTCCTCCTCGGGCAACTCGGCGATGTCCAGTCGCGACTTGAATTCGTGCGCGGGCATCGCACCATCGAGCAGCCAGGCCCCGTCGGGTTGCGGCGTGGCCCAAGCGTCGTGCGGTTCGTCACTCGAGAGCTCGCCCGTGATCGCCTCCAGCACGTCCAGCGGCGTCAGCAGCCCCTGCACCTCGCCGTACTCGTCCACCACGAATACCATGCGCATGGCGCGTGCGCGAAACTGCTCTAGCAGGTCCAGCGCGGTCAAGGTCTCCGGCACGAACACCGCCGGACGCGCATCCCGGTACCAGTCCTGCTCGCGTCCCCCCATCTCGTCCAACGCGATCAAATGCGACAAATGCACCACACCCGTGACGTCGTCCAGCCCGCCACGACACACTGGGTACCACGAATGCCCCCCATGACGGGCCCGCTCCAGCACGACCGACAATGGCTGACCAGCGTCCAGCCAATCGATGTCCGAGCGCGGCACCATCAAACTGCTGAGCTGACGCTCGTCGAGCGCCAGCACGTTGCGCACCATGCGGTGCTCCTGCCGTTTGATCACACCCGCACCGAGCCCCTCGCGCAGGCTGGCGTGGATTTCTTCCTCGGTCACGGTTTGGGCAACGTCCGTGTCGATCCGCAGCAAACGCAGCACCCCCTGCGTGGTGGCTGAGAGCAACAGCACGAACGGCTTGGCCACCCGTGCCACGGCGGCCATCGGCCGCGCGACCCACCGGGCAACCGCCTCTGGGTACAGCTGGCCAATTCGCTTGGGCACCAGCTCGCCGAATACGATGGTCAAAAACGTGATCGCCACGACGACGATGGCCGTCGCCGACACCGACGCGGTCACCTCGGACCATCCCCAGCGCATCAGCCACGCCGCCAGGTCGTCGCTGAACGCGGCCTCTCCAACGATGCCGTTGAGCATTCCGATGGAGGTAATGCCCACCTGCACCGAAGACAAGAACTGCGTCGGGTTGTCCAGCAGCTGCAGCGCGGTGCGTGCGCCCCGGTCGCCGGCCTCGGCCAACGTCGACAGCCGCGCCCGACGGCTGGCCGCCAGGGCCAGCTCCGACATCGCAAACGCCCCGTTGAGCAGCGTCAGGAAAACGATCAGCAGGATGTCCATAATCTGTCCGATGGCACTTTACCTGATTGGCGATGTCCAGGGGTGTGACGCCGCGCTGGGGCAGCTGCTGGCGGAGGTAGGCTTTTCACCGAGCCGCGATCGCTTCGTCTTGCTGGGCGACGCGGTCAACCGCGGCCCCGACTCGCTGGCCGTGCTGCGGCGGCTGCGCGCGCTCGACGGCGCGGCCGACACCCTGCTGGGCAACCACGACCTGCATCTGCTGGCAGTGGCGGCCGGGGTGCGCGTGCCGCACCGCAGCGACACGCTGGACGCCATCCTCAACGCCCCCGACCGTGCAGCGCTGCTGGACTGGCTGCGACAGCGGCCGTTGGCGTTGATGGAGCGCGGCTGGCTGCTGGTGCACGCGGGCGTGCTGCCCGCCTGGACGGCGCAGCAAGTGCTGGCACTGGCAGCCGAGGTGCAGCAGGTCTTGCGCGGTGCGGACGTGGCCGAGTGGCTGCGCCAAATGTATGGCAACACGCCCACCGCCTGGGACGACACGCTGCACGGGCCCGCACGCTGGCGCGTCATCGTCAACGCGCTGACCCGGCTTCGTTTTTGTACGCCCGACGGACACATGGAGTTTGCGACCAAGGATGGCGCCGCCGACGCGCCCCCGGGCTATGTACCATGGTTCGACGTGCCGGGGCGGCGCAGCGCCGATACCCCAATCGCGTTCGGCCACTGGTCCACGCTGGGCCTGCTGCAGCGGCCCGACCTACTGGCGCTGGACACGGGCTGTGTGTGGGGAGGTTCGTTGAGCGCCGCACGGCTGCCCGACGACACACCACCGGGAACCGCCGCTGGTGTGGAAATCATCCAGATACCGTGTCCGCAGGCGCGGGTGCCGGGGCGGGAGGGCTAGCGACTGCCTGCGGGACGCGCAACAGCGCTGCCACTTTGCGCTTGGGTCGGATGTACGCGGACAAACCCTTCGGCGCCGGTGCCTTGACGGGTTGTTCCCAATCCGGACGGACGTCCGGCGGCAGCGATGGCTCATAGGGCTGGTCGAGCAGCGGATCGGCGGGGGCACGGCGCGTCGACGCCGCACGCGCCGGGCGCGCGGCTGCCGGTCCAGACGTAATCCTCTCGCGTGTCGGCTCCGCAAGAGCGGGCGCCGAGGCCGCTGCGCGCGCCCCCTCGGCACTGCGCGGCGGCCGCGCACGGGAGCGGCGCTCGTCGTCGATGTCCAACGGCTCGACCTCGACCTTGCGGCCGATGAGTTTTTCGATCTCGGCCAGCAGACGGGCATCCTTGGCACTCACGAACGACACCGCCAACCCCGAGGCACCGGCGCGACCCGTGCGGCCGATACGGTGAACGTAATCTTCCGCGTTGAACGGGATGTCGACGTTGAACACCGCCGGCACATCCTTGATGTCGAGCCCGCGCGCGGCGACGTCGGTACACACCAACAGATCGACCTGCCCCTGCTTGAACGCGTCCAGCGCCTTGAGGCGCTCGTCCTGGCTCTTGTCGCCGTGCAGTGCGGCCACCCGCAACCCGTCGCGCTCCAACGCACGCGCCAGTCGCGCGCAGCCCAGCTTGCTGTTGACGAAGACAAACGCTTGCGTCACCTGGTGCTCGCGCAAGAGCTGCTTGAGCGCCTGGCGTTTGTCCTCTTCCTCGACGCGGAAAAAGCGTTGCTCCACGGTCGAGGCCGTGGTGTTGGCACGCGCGACCTCGATGACCACCGGGTCTTGCAGGTAGCTGGCCGCCAGGCGCTTGATCTCCGGCGAAAAGGTGGCCGAAAACAGCAACGTCGTGCGCTGCTTGGGCAGGTACGACAAGATGCGCTGCAGATCAGGCAAAAACCCGATGTCGAGCATCCGGTCCGCCTCGTCCAGCACCACATACTCGACTTGGTTGAGTACGGCCGTCTTGGCCTCGATGTGGTCGAGCAAGCGGCCAGGCGTGGCCACCAAGACCTCTACGCCCTTGCGCAGCTCTTCCACCTGTGGCTTCATGTCCATGCCGCCGAACACCACGGCGCAGCGCAGCGGGGTGTATTTGGCGTAGAGCTTGATCTGCTGCGCCACCTGGTCAGCCAGCTCGCGCGTGGGCAGCAGCACCAGCGCGCGCACCGGATGGCGCGCCGGCGATGTGGAGGTGTTGGCATGGCGCAACAGCCGCTGCAGCAACGGCAGCGAAAACGCCGCCGTCTTGCCGGTGCCGGTCTGCGCGGCGCCCATGACGTCGCGCCCTTGCAGCACGACGGGAATGGCCTGCGCCTGTATGGGCGTCATCGCCGTATAGCCCATCTCGGCCACGGCGCGCGCCAGGGGATCGGCCAGATTCAATTCGGAAAAAGCGTGCGTCATCGGGCGCTATTGTCGCACCGCATCACAGGCGGCGCCAAATGCGCCGTGCCACGGGGGCCGGTGCTCCCCGTGGCCAACAGCTGCCGCACAGAGACAACGCGCGGCCCACCACTCAGGCGTACGACGGTGCAGGATCGCTGGTGGGGCGGCCCTGGAAGTCGGTCCAGCAGCGGCGCGTAAAGTCGTACAGCTTGCAGCGGCGTGCCGTATCGAAGTACCAGCGCCAGCTGAAGCGCTGCACGATGATGCGCCCGGGCAGCATCTCCTCCAGCCTCTTTTGCGCCTGCTTGAGCTTGTACAGCGGTACGCTCATGTCCACGTGGTGCGCCGTGTGCTCCATGATGTGGTGCATCAGCGCACCGACGCGTAGCGGGAACTCCAGGTGCACCGTGGTGGACACGAACGGCGCCGCCTTGGCCCAGGCGGCCTTGTCGTCGTGCCACTGCACCGCCGGGTGGGTGTGGTGCACGTACACCACGAAGCCGATCATCGCGTTCCAGAACACGAAGGGCACCACGAAGCCCATGACCACCTGCAGCCACACCGACTGCCCCGTGGCCAGCGCCGCCCAGACCATGCCGCCGATCCACAGCAGCCCGACGCCGAGCACGAACACGCCATCCCAGAAGAACTCAGGCCGGCGCGTGCCCATATAGGTCTTGCGCGGGAAGAACATGCGCAGCCACCACATCTCGATGAAGTAGTACAGCGCGGGGCCCCAGCCGCTGCGGTAGATACGCTCCAGCAGACGGCGGCCGGGCGACAGCGCGTCGAACTCGGCCTTGGTCAGCGGCGCCCAGACGAAGTCCACTCCCTTGAGGTTGGTGTAGCCGTGGTGCACCACGTTGTGGCCGACCTCCCACAGGCTGTAGGGCGTCAGCGACGGAATCATCGCGATGCGACCCAGCACCTTGTTCAAGCCGCGGTGCGGCGTGTAGCTCTGGTGGCAGGCGTCGTGCCCGATGATGAACAGCCGCCCGATGACGAAGCCCGCAGCCAACCCGCACAACAGCTTGGCCCACCACGCCTCAAACACGATCGTCCCCGCGATCAACGCCGCGAAGATGGCCCAATCCAGCAGCAACAAGGCGATGGCGATGGCCGTGCGGCGCTCGCCGAGCGGTGTGATCCAGCTGCGGATGACCTTGCGGTGGGGCAGCGGCTGCCCCGGAGGAATGGGTTGGGACGCCTCGGGCGCGGACACGTTGGAGGTCACAGACATGGCGAAATCGGAAAACGCAAACGATGGACGAACCGGATCTCGGGCGGCACGGCACGCACCGACCACTCTCGAGATCCACGCGCGCGTCGAAGTATGCCCGAACAAGCTTGCACCCACTTGACTTCGGTCAATCGATGAATGCTTGCGCTTCGGCGCAAATGCCAGCCCCAAGAAATTCTTGCGCGCCTTATAATGGCGGGCTTTGCTGGCAACATCCACCAACCCCACAGGAAACGATTCATGGCAAGCAAATCCAAAAAGTCCCCGCGCTTGGCCTCCGGCCGCAAGCGCGCCCGTCAAGACACCAAGCTGAACGCGCACAACAGCTCGCTGCGCTCGCGCTACCGCACCGCGATCAAGAAGGTCGAGAAGGCCGTCGCCGCTGGCGACAAGGCCCAGGCGACCGCGCTGTTCGCCCAGATGCAGTCGATCGTCGACACCATCGCCGACAAAGGCATCTTCCACAAAAACAAGGCCGCCCGCGACAAGAGCCGCCTGTCGGCGAAGGTCAAGGCCCTGGCCACCGCTGCCGCCTGACGGCGACACACCCCCCGCCCGGATGCCGGTGGCCGCCAGCCACCGCCCATCCGCCGTTTGGACCGGGTGCGCTGCCAGCAAAGCCGCACCGAACAGGCCGCCGA
>NZ_CALIND010000062.1:0-5349 GCF_938045175.1 uncultured Tepidimonas sp. | reverse complement strand
AACGCGCGGATGATGTTGATCTGGCGCGGGGTGTTGTTGACGTGGTCGTCGCCGCGGATGACGTGCGTGATGCGCATGTCGATATCGTCGACCACCACGCAAAAGTTGTAGGTGGGCGTGCCGATCTCGCCCAGCGGGGCCTGGCGCGCGATCACCAGGTCGTCGAGCTCGTCGTTGCGAATCTCGATGCGGCCTTTGACCTTGTCGTCCCAAACCACACTGCCCGTGGTGGGATTTTTGAAGCGAATGACCGGCAACACTCCGGAGGGCACGGGCGGCAGGGTCTTGCCCGGCTCCGGGCGCCAGGTGCCGTCGTAGCGGGGCTTGAGCTTGGCCGCCATCTGGCGCTCGCGCAGCGCCTCCAGCTCCTCGGGCGTCATGTAGCAGTGGTAGGCCAGCCCGGCCTGTAGCATCTGCGCGATGACCTCGCGGTAGCGCGCCATGCGCTGCATCTGGTAGTAGGGGCCTTCGTCCGGGGTCAGGCCCAGCCACGCCATCGCCTCCAGGATGACGTCCACCGCCGCCTGCGTGGAGCGCTCCTGGTCGGTGTCTTCGATGCGCAGGATGAAGTCGCCGCCGTGGGCACGGGCGAAGGCCCACGGGTAGAGCGCCGAGCGGATGTTGCCCAGGTGAATAAAGCCGGTGGGCGATGGGGCAAAACGGGTACGGATACGGATGGTCATGATGAACGGGTCAGGCCAGCGCGTCGAGGCCACGCGCGAGGTCGGTCACGATGTCGTCGACATGTTCCAGCCCCACGGAGACGCGAATGAGCGCCTGCGAGATGCCCGCGGCCTGGCGCTGCGCCTCGGACAGGCGCCCGTGCGAGGTGCTTGCGGGATGGGAACAGAGGGTTTTCGTGTCGCCGAGGTTGGTCGACAACGACAGGGTCTGCAGCGCGTCGAGCACGGCGAAGGCGCGCGCCCGGCCCTGCTCGGGGCTGGCGGCGTGCACCTCGAAGGCGACGATGGCCCCGCCGCAGCCGGACTGCTGCCGCAAGGCCAGCGCGTGCTGCGGGTGGGAGGGCAGTCCGGGATAGTGCACGCGCGCCACGGCCGGATGGGCCTGCAGCCACTGCGCCAGGCGCAGCGCGGTGGCGCTCTGGGCCTGCATGCGCAGGTGCAGCGTCTCCAGCCCCTTGAGCACGACCCAGGCATTGAAGGGCGCCAGCGTCATGCCGGCACTGCGCAGGACCGGTAAAAACGCCTCCTGTACCAGCGCCGCGCGGGCGCACAAGGCACCGGCCATGACGCGGCCCTGCCCGTCGAGGTATTTGGTGCCGGAGTGCACGACGATGTCGGCGCCCAGCGCCGCGGGGCGCTGCAGCGCGGGGGTGGCAAAGCAGTTGTCCACCGCCAGCAGCGCCCCAGCGCGATGCGCGATGTCGGCCAGTGCCGCGATGTCGCACACCTCGGTCAGCGGGTTGGTGGGTGTCTCGGCCAGCAGCAGCCGGGTCTGCGGGCGCAGCGCGGCGCGCCAGGCGTCCAGGTCGGTTTGTGGCACGAACGTGCTGTGCACCCCGAATTTCGCCAAGTCCGTGCCGATCAATTTGATCGTGGCCCCGAACATCGACTGCGAGCACACCACGTGGTCACCCGCCTTGAGCAGTCCCAGGCACAGCATGAGGATGGCCGCCATGCCGGAGGACGTGGCGATGGCGGCCTCGGTGCCTTCCAGCGCCGCCAGCCGCTGCTCGAAGCTCGCCGTGGTGGGGTTGCCGTAGCGGGCGTAGGTGTAGCCCTCCTCGTCCCCGGCAAAACGGGCGGCCGCGGCCTCGGCGCTGGGCTGCACGAAGCCACTGGTCAAAAACAGCGCCTCGCTGTTTTCGCCATACGGGGTGCGCGGCGACGCCACCCGCACCGCCGCCGTTTCGGGATGCCACGCGGGGGCTGGCGCGGCGTCCTTCGCGGGTCCCGGGGGTGGGTGGTCCATGCTCATCCCTCCTGCGCGTTGGGCAGCGCCAGCCGCGAGGTCTCGGCATCCTCATCCGTGGCGTCGCGGGCACACTGGCGCGGGGCGTTCATGGCGGCCACCGACTCCAGGGTGACGTCACCCGTGATGTACACGCCGTCGAAACACGACGCCTCGAACCCGCGCAGCGCGGGATTGAGTGCCGCCACTGCGCGCTTCATCGCGTCCACGTCCTGGTAGATCAGGGCGTCGCAGCCAATGATCTGACGGATTTCCTCGACGGTGCGGCCATGGGCCACCAGCTCCTGCTGGGTGGGCATGTCGATGCCATAGACGTTGGGGTAACGCACGGGCGGTGCGGCACTGGCCAGAAAGACGCGATGCGCCCCCGCCTCGCGCGCCATCTGTACGATCTCGCGGCTGGTGGTGCCGCGCACGATCGAGTCGTCCACCAACAGCACGTTGCGGCCCGCGAACTCGCTGGCAATCACGTTGAGCTTTTGCCGCACCGACTTCTTGCGCACCGCCTGCCCGGGCATGATGAAGGTGCGTCCGACGTAGCGGTTTTTGACGAACCCTTCGCGGTACGGGCGCCCGATGAGGCGCGCCACTTCCATCGCCGCCGGGCGGCTGGACTCGGGGATGGGGATGACGACGTCGATGTCCGTCGGCGGCACGGTGGAGATGACGCGCGTGGCCAGCGCCTCGCCCATGTTCAGCCGCGCCTGGTAGACCGAGATGCCATCGATGACCGAGTCGGGGCGTGCCAGATAGACGAATTCGAAAATGCACGGGTGATGCGACGGCGCGTGCGCGCACTGGCGCGCCACGATCTGCCCATCCAGGCCGATGAAGACCGCCTCGCCCGGTGCCACGTCGCGCTCGAAGCGGTGCCCGGTGCCTTCGAGTGCGACCGATTCGCTGGCGACCATGACCGTGCCATCCGCCCCCCGCCCCAGGCACAACGGGCGAATGCCGTGCGGATCGCGAAACGCCAGCATCCCATGCCCGGCGATGAGCGCCACCACGGCGTACGAGCCACGCACGCGCCGGTGCACGGCGGCCACGGCCGCAAACACGTCATCGACCTGCAGCGGCACCCCGCGCGTGGCGCGCTCCAGCTCATGCGCCAGCACGTTGAGCAGCACCTCGGAGTCGCTCTGCGTGTTGATGTGGCGGTGATCGACCCGCGCCAACTCTTCCTTGAGGACGTGGGCATTGGTCAGGTTGCCGTTGTGCGCGAGCACCAGGCCAAAGGGGGCGTTGACGTAGAACGGCTGGGCCTCTTCCTCGCTGGCGGCATTGCCGGCCGTGGGATAGCGCACCTGCCCCAGACCACTGGTGCCGGGCAACGCCCGCATGTTGCGCGTGCGAAAGACATCGCGCACCATGCCTTTGGCCTTGTGCATGAAAAATTTGTGCCCCAACTGGGTCACGATGCCAGCGGCATCCTGCCCGCGGTGCTGCAACAGCAGCAACGCATCGTAGATGAGCTGATTGACCGGCTGGGTGCTGACCACCCCAACGATGCCACACATGGATTTTCGTCCTCGCTCTACGGAAAATAGACCGCCACCGTATCGGGCACGAGCGGCTTGAGCACGCCCAGCGCACGCTCGAGCCAGCGCGGCCCCTGCGCCTCGCGCCAGGCAGCAGCGTCAGCCCAGGGCGTCTGCCACACCAGCAACGCGGCCGCCAACAACAGCACTGCCCCGCGCAACACGCCAAACAGCCCCCCGAGCGCCCGATCCACGGGCCGCAGCCCCACCGCCTGCGCGCCCTGCCGGGCGAGCGTTGCCAGTGCCCCTCCGGCAAAAGCGGTGAGCACGAACAGCACCGCGAAGCCCGCCGCGTACCGCAACGGCTCTCCCCAGTCTGAAACAGGCAGCCACGCCGCTGCCTCCAGCGCCCAGCGATGCGCAACCACGAAGGCGGCCAGCCACGCAAGTACCGACAAGACCTCGTACAGCAACCCACGCCACAGCCCCAGCCCGACCGAGGCCGCCAGCACCGTCAACAACATGACATCGACGGCAGCCATGACTCAAAGCGTCAACACCGCCGCCGGCAGACCCAGACCCTTGACCTTTTCGGCCGCTTTTTCGGCCTCGGCGCGGCTGTCGAAGGGGCCGACCCGCACCCGGATGCGTTTGCCCTCGGGGGTTTCGGCCACGTGGATGTACGTCTTGAGGCCCGCGCGCTCCAGGCGCTGGCGCACCTCTTGGGCGCGTGCCGGGTCGGCGAACGCACCCACCTGCACCACGACGCGGACCTTGGCAGCGGCATCCGCCTGCGGACGCGCCGGCGCCGCAGCAGCCGGGGAAGGTGCCGCCGGCGGCGAGGCGGGTGCATGGTCGGCGACCGGGGCCGGGCGTTCGACCCGCTCGGCGGGGGGTGCGGATGCGACAGGTGCGGGGGGCGGCGCCTCGGCCGCCGCGGGAGGTGGTGCCGCCTCGACACGCGGCGCCGGAGGCGGCAGCGGCGGCGCAGCGTGACGGGACGGAATCTCGATGGCGATGTCCACCGGCACTGGCCGCGGCTGCGATTCGAGCAGCCAGGGCAGCCCAATCACCGCTGCCAGCACCAAAATGGCGGCTCCGATGAGGCGTTGCCGCGCGCGGCGGCGCAGGGCCTCGACCGACAACGGCGCCGCCGCGCCCCCGCCCGCGGAAGGGGACGATGCGTGGGAGCCGGAACGGTGTGCAAACATGCGTCAGAGGCGGTGATGGTGGGAACCGAGTGCGAGCGCGTCAGGGCTGCAGGTGCTTCGCGCCCAGGCGCGGCAACCCGTGCTGCAACACGCCGCCCACCGTGTAGAAGGACCCGAATACCACGATTCTACCCGCGGGGTCCGCCGTCGCCAGCGCGGCCTGCAGCGCCGCCTGCGGGTCGGAGTGGATGTGGGCGACGGCATCGCGGCGCCGCGTCGTGGCATGCCACAGCGCAGCCAAGTCGGTCGCCCGCGCGGCCCGCGCCGTGGGCAGATCGCAAAAATGCCAGGCGTCGATGAGGGCGTCGAGCCGCTCGAGCATGGGCCGCACGTCCTTGTCGGCCATGGCGCCAAACACCGCCAGCGTCTGGGGATAAAAACCCATGGCGTCCAGGTTTTCGGCCAAGGCCGCCGCCGCGTGCGGGTTGTGCGCCACGTCCAGCACCAGCACCGGCTGTCCCGGCACGATCTGAAAACGCCCGGGCCACTCCACGCTGGCCAGCCCCTGCCGCACCGCCTGTGCCGCCACCGGCAGGCGTGCGTGCAGCGCCTCCAGCACCGCCAGCGCGCCCGACGCATTGATCAGCTGATTGACCCCGCGCAGCGCAGGATAGGCCAGCCCCGCATAGCGGCGCACCCTGCCCTGCCAATTCCATTGCTGCCGGTCCCCGCCATGACGAAAATCGCGCCCGGCCAGCCACAGGTCCGCACCGACTTCGAGCGCGCGC
>NZ_CALIND010000061.1:0-3089 GCF_938045175.1 uncultured Tepidimonas sp. | reverse complement strand
CGTCAGGTCGAACAGTCGTGTGATGCTGCGGGTCATGCGGTATCTCCTCGAAACGGGGCCCCGTGCGCGGCCCACCAGGCTCAGAAAGCGTCTTCGGGCATCTCGGCGCAGGTGCTGTCGCGCGTGCGCACCACCTGCAGCCACGGCCCGATCTTGGGCAGTTCGTAATGAAAAAAGTAGCGGCACGCCTGCAAGCGCCCGCGGCTGGCGACGTCGTCGCGGCCGACGGCCGCCAGCGCCACGTCCAGCCAGATCCACGCCAGCACCGTGTGCCCCAAGGCCTGCAGGTACGGCACGGCATTGGCCAGCGCGGCGACCGGATCGCCATCGGCCCAGGCCATGCGTGTGGCCACGCCCACCTCGTCGATGGCGCGCGCCAGCGCCTGTGCGTGCGCCGCCAGCGTGGGCACGGCACGGGCGCGCGCCACGGTGGTCTGCATCCGCTGCGCCAGCAGCGACAAGCCACGGCCGTCTTCCATGCGCACCTTGCGGCCCAGCAAATCCATAGCCTGGATGCCATGCGTGCCTTCGTGGATCATGTTGAGGCGGTTGTCGCGCCAGTATTGCTCGACCGGAAAGTCGCGCGTGTAGCCATAGCCGCCGTGCACCTGGATGGCCAAGCTGTTGGCCTCCAAGCACCATTCGCTGGGCCAGCTCTTGGCGATCGGCGTGAGCACCTCGAGCAGCAAGCGCGCGTCGTCGGCTGCTCGCGCGTCGCCCGTGCGCTGCTCGTCGACCAGCCGGGCGCAATACAGCGCCAACGCCAGCGCCCCCTCGCAGTACGCCTTTTGCGCCAGCAGCATGCGCTTGACGTCGGCGTGCTCGATGATGCGCACCGGCGGCTGAGCAGGGTCCTTGCCCGCGGGACCCGGCAAGCGCCCCTGCAGCCGCGTGCGCGCGTAGTCGAGGCTGGCCAGATAGCCCGCCATACCCAACATGGTGGCGGCCATGCCAACGCCGATGCGCGCCTCGTTCATCATGTGAAACATACAGCGCAAGCCGTCGCCGGGCGCGCCCACCCGGTAGCCGATGGCGCCCGCGCCGCGCCCATCCAGCCCGGGGGCACGCACCGGGTAGCGCCCCTCGCCAAAGTTGAGCAGCGTGTTGGGTGTACCGCGCCAGCCGCACTTGTGGTTGAGACCCGCCAGCGCCACATCGTTGCGCTCGCCGGTCAGTCGGCCTTGCGTGTCCACCAGCCACTTGGGCACGATGAACAGCGAAATCCCCTTGACGCCGGGCGGCAGCCGACCGTCAGCCCCCGGAATCTTGGCCAGCACCAGGTGAACGATGTTGTCGGTTAGCTCGTGCTCGCCGGCCGAGATCCACATCTTGTTGCCGCGCAAGCGGTAGCGGGGCCCCAGGGGATCGCTCTCGAAATCGTCGCCGTCGGGGACGGCCCGGGTCGCGATATCGCTCAGGCTAGAGCCGGCCTGCGGCTCGCTCAGGCACATGGTGCCCGCAAACCGCCCTTGCAGCTCAGGCTGCGCAAACGCGCGGCGCTGTGCCTCGGTGCCGTGCGCCATCAACAGGTTCGCGTTGCCCACCGTGAGCATGCCCGCGCCGATACTGACCGAAGCCGCGGCAAAAAACGCATTGCCCGCCGCCTCGATCGTGTAGGGCAGCTGCATGCCGCCCACGTCGTAGTCCTGCGACGCGCTCAGCATGCCGCTGGCCGCATAGGCCCGCCACGCCTCGTGTGTCGCAGCGGGCAGCACCACCCGCTCGCCGTCGAAGCGCGGCTCCTCGGTGTCGACGAGGCGGTTGAAGGGGGCGTACTTCTCGCGCGCGATGCGCTCGCAGGTGTCGAGCACCGCATCGAACGTCTCGCGCGTATGCTCGGCATGGCGCGCTCGCTCGGTCAGGGCCTGCACGCGCAACCAGTCGTAGAGCAAAAAATCGATGGTGGCGCGCAGACCCGGGTTCATCACAGCACCTCGAACACGCCAGCTGCGCCCATACCGCCACCGATACACATGGTCACGCACACCCGCTTGGCGCCACGCCGCTTGCCTTCGATGAGTGCATGCCCGGTCAGGCGCTGCCCGGACACACCGTACGGGTGGCCAATCGCAATCGCGCCGCCGTTGACATTGAGGCGGTCGGCCGGGATGCCCAGGCGGTCGCGGCAGTAGAGGACTTGCACCGCGAACGCCTCGTTGAGCTCCCAGAGATCGATGTCATCCACCGTCAGGCCCAGCCGCTGCAACACCTTGGGCACGGCAAACACGGGGCCGATGCCCATCTCGTCGGGCTCGCACCCCGCCACGGCAAAGCCCAGAAACCGCCCCAGCGGCTGCAAACCCTTGCGCTCGGCCACTTTTTCGTCCATCACGACGCACGCACCCGCCCCGTCGGAGAACTGGCTCGCATTGCCAGCAGCGATAGTGCCGCCGGGCAGCGCAGGCTTGATGGCGGCGATCGCTTCCTTGGTGGTCCCCTCTCGCAGCCCCTCGTCACGCGACACGGTCACCTGCTGCGTGATGAGCCCACGCTGCTTGTCATAGATGCCCGCCGTGACCGTGATCGGCACGATCTCGTCGTCGAACTTGCCGGCCGCCGCCGCTGCACAGGCTTTTTGCTGACTGGCCGCGCCGTACTCGTCCATCGCGTCGCGGCCGATGCGGTAGCGCTTGGCCACCTGCTCGGCGGTCTGCAGCATGGTCCAATAAATCTCGGGCTTGCGCTCCAGCAGCGCGGGGTCGGCCATCATGTGCTTGTTCATCTCGTTTTGCACGCACGAGATGCTCTCGACCCCACCGGCCACATAGATCTCGCCCTCACCTGCCATGATGCGCTGGGCAGCCAAGGCGATCGTCTGCAACCCCGACGAGCAGAACCGGTTGACGGTCAGGCCCGACACCGTGACCGGGCACCCTGCGGCCAAGGCGATCTGGCGCGCAATGTTCCAGCCCGTGGCCCCTTCCGGGTTGGCGCAGCCCATGATGACGTCTTCGACCTCGGCTGGGTCCAGGCGCGCGCGCTCGATGGCGGCGCGCACCACGTGACCGCCCAGCGTGGCACCGTGCGTCATGTTGAAGGACCCCTTCCAGCTCTTGGCCAAGGGGGTGCGTGCGGTAGAGACGATGACA
>NZ_CALIND010000060.1:0-11711 GCF_938045175.1 uncultured Tepidimonas sp. | reverse complement strand
TGATGGGCACGCGCGCGATGTCGGGCTCGGCGGCCGCGTGGCGCAGGAACTTGCTCATCTCCGCCACGGAGTCGAGCAACGCCTCGTCCATGTTGACGTCGATGATCTGCGCGCCGTTTTCCACCTGCTGGCGCGCCACGGCCAGCGCGTCCTCGAAGCGCCCCTCCAGAATCATGCGGGCAAACGCCTTGGAGCCCGTGACGTTGGTACGCTCGCCGATGTTGACGAACAGGCTGCCCTCGCCGATGACGAGCGGCTCCAAGCCCGACAACAGCATGGGCGGAATGCGGCGCTCGGCGGCAGACTCCATCGCGCGACTCAGACGTTGAACAGGAAGTGGATCACGTCCCCGTCTTGGACGACGTAGTCCTTGCCCTCGGCGCGCATCTTGCCCGCCTCCTTGGCGCCTTGCTCGCCCCGAAAGCGGATGAAATCCTCGAAGGCGATCGTCTGCGCGCGGATGAAGCCGCGCTCGAAGTCGGAGTGGATCACGCCCGCCGCCTGCGGGGCGGTGGCGCCGATCGGTATCGTCCAGGCGCGCACTTCTTTTTCGCCCGCGGTGAAGTAGGTCTGCAGCCCTAACAACTGGTAGGCCGCGCGGATGAGGCGGTTCAGGCCCGGCTCCTGCAGCCCCAGCTCGCGCAAAAACTCGGCGCGGTCGGCGTCGTCCATGTCGGCCAGCTCGGCCTCGATCTTGGCGCAGATGGCCACCACCGGCGCGCCCTGGCGCTGGGCATAGTCGCGCAGCTGGTCCAGGAAAGGGTTGTTCTCGAAGCCGTCCTCGGCCACATTGCCGACGAACATCGCGGGTTTGGCCGTGATCAGGCACAGCGGCTTGAGCAGCGCCCGCTCTTCGTCGGTCAAGTCCATCACGCGCACAGGGCGGCCTTCGTCCAATACGGCGCGCGCACGGCCCAGCACGGCCACCATCTTGGCCGCCTCCTTGTCGTTGCCACTCTTGGCGGCCTTTTGGTAGCGCTGCAGGGCTTTGTCCACCGTGCCCAGGTCGGCCAGGCACAGCTCGGTTTGGATGACCTCGATATCGGCGATCGGGTCCACCCGGCCGGCCACGTGCACGATGTTGGGGTCATCGAAGCAGCGTACCACGTTGATGATGGCGTCCGTCTCCCGGATGTGCGACAGGAACTGGTTGCCCAGCCCCTCGCCCTGGCTGGCACCGGCCACCAAGCCCGCGATGTCCACGAATTCGACGATCGCGGGCACCACACGCTGGGGCTTGACGATGGCGGCGAGCTGCTGCAGGCGCGGGTCGGGCACCTCGACCACGCCCACGTTGGGCTCGATGGTGCAAAACGGATAGTTCTCGGCCGCGATGCCCGCTTTGGTCAGGGCGTTGAACAGGGTGGACTTGCCAACGTTGGGCAGGCCCACGATGCCGCATTGGAGGCTCATGGCAAAAAGCGAAAGGGTGACGGGCAGGACGGCGCTTGGGCGCCGACGAAGGGTGGCATTCTACCGGCGACGCCGCTTCACCAGGCCCCCCAGTGGCCATTGGCACGCATGCCTTCGTGCAGCATCTGCCCGACGCCCCGGCGCACGATGGCGTTCATGCCGAAGGTGACCGCGCCCATTAGCCGCCGGTCCTGCCGGTAGGTGCGCAGCACCGGGCTCAGACGCCCGTCCGGCACGCCGGTGGCCGGATCGACGTCGGGGATGCTGCAGCGCGCACACGGCTTGACGAGTTGCAGCGTCGCCAGCGGCGCGCCGACCGGGACGCCGTCGGCCGAGAAATCGATGCGCTCCATGCGATCCTCGTCATGCGGATACACGCCACCGATCACCAGATTGGCGCGCAGGCGCTCGATGCCCACGGGCGGCTCGCCGCGCGCGGCCAGACGCTCGTTCAAATCGTCCAGCGACGCCTGCGACACCACCAGCAGCGGGTAGCCGTCGCTGAAGGTGTTGGGCGCCTCGATGCCCCCCGTCCAGCGGTAGGACGACAGGCGCCGCTCGTCGGGGTCGAAGCGCACCAGCCGCAGCGGCCCCATCCCGGGCGGCAGATCGTCGCCCAGGAAATCCGTGAACCACTGTGCCGCAGCATCGCCCATGTCGAACGCGTCCACCGTGTCGTCCCAGACGCGCACGCGGCACGGCGCTTCGGCCGCATCCAGCGCCACGTGCAGGGACAGCATGCCGGGCGCGCGCAGCTCCAGCCGCCCCAGGCGCAGCCGCGGCTGCACCAGCGCCATGCGCGGCAGCTCGCGTTGCGAGACGAACTCGCCGTCCGCGTCCACCACCATCCAGGTGCGGTCCCACTCCAAGCCGGTGTCGAGCAGCTCGACCGTGCGCAGGCGAATCCCGGCGCACGACTTGACCGGATAGATCCAGATTTGCTCCAGCGTCAGCGGCAGGGTGGTGGTGGCGGCATTCATGGGACGGCGGGGCTCGCGAAATAGGGTCAAACCCCATTGTGCCCAAGGTCGGCGCGGACGGCACGCAGCGGCAGTGCGCGCCTACAATGACCCCATGACCAAAACCTATGACGTCGCGATCCTGGGGGGCGGCATCGTCGGCCGCACGCTGGCACTGCTGCTGGCCCGTGAGCGGCTGCGGGTGGCGCTGGTCGAGCGCGCGCCCCCGGCGGGCGGCGCCACCCCCGACATCCGAGCCTACGCGCTCAACGCCGCCTCGCGCGCTTTGCTCGAGTCGGTGCGCGCGTGGCCGACCGACGAGCGCGCCGCCACGCCAGTGCACCACATGTGGGTGGCCGACGCCGATGCGCCGCCGCTCGTGCCCGTTACCGATGCAGCGGCGGCCGTGCGCTTCGACACCGACGGCGGCGCACCACTGGCCTGGATCGTGGACGTGCCGGTGCTGGAGGAGACGCTGGCGCAGGCGCTGGCGTATCAGCCGGGCATCGAGCGGCTCGTCGGCGACGGCAGCCAGCGGCCGCGCGCGGCGTTGACCGTGATCTGCGAGGGCCGACGCAGCGCCACCCGCGCGGCCGAAGGCTTCGCCTACGACACGCGCCCGTATCCGCACACCGCGATCGCCGCCCGGCTGCGCTGCGAGCGCCCGCACGGGGCCGTGGCGCGGCAGTGGTTTCGCGACGATGAGATCCTGGCGCTGCTGCCGCTGGACGGGACGCAGGGGCACACCGTCGCCCTGGTGTGGTCGGTGCCGCATGCGCGTGCGGCCGAGCGGCTGGCCTGGCCCGCCGAGGCGCTGGCGCAGGCGGTGCAAGACGCCTGCGGCGGCGCGCTGGGTGCGATGCAGCTCCAAGGCCAGCCCGCGGGCTGGGCGCTGGAGCTGTCCATCGCCCGCCCCTGGGTACGCCCGGGCCTGGCGCTGGCAGGCGACGCCGCCCACGCCATGCACCCATTGGCCGGGCAGGGCCTCAACGTCGGGCTGGGCGACGTGGCCGAGCTGGCGCGCGTGCTGCGCGAGCGCGAGTACTGGCGCTCCCTGGGTGACTGGCGGCTGCTGCGGCGCTACGAGCGTGCACGCGCCGCGCCCGTGGCGGCCATGCAGCTGGCCACCGACACGCTGTACGGCCTGTTCGGCCACCCCGACGAGCGGCTGGCCACGCTGCGCCGCTGGGGCCTGCGCGCGGTGGACCGGCTGGAACCGATCAAACGCTGGTTCATCCAACAGGCAGCGGGGCAACCCGTCGCCCCCCACCCCTGAACGGCGCCCAGTATTCGCGCCCTCCTCCGAGAACGTCCACATGATCCGTCTTTCGTCTCTTGCGTCGCCCCCCGTTTTGGCTGCCGGGCTGCTGGGCATCGCGCTGCTGGCCCCGGCCGCGCACGCCAACGAGGCCGTCATCCGCAAAAACCTGAGCGAGCGTCTGCCCAACCTGCCCCGCATCGACGAAGTGCGCCCCACCCCGATGCGCGGTCTGTTCGAGGTCCGGCTCAACGGCACCGACCTGCTCTACACCGACGCCGAGGGCAACTACCTGATCCAGGGCGTGCTCATCGACACCCGCGCCCGCGTCAACCTGACCGAGGAGCGGCTGGACAAGCTCACCGCCATCGCCTTCGACGACCTGCCGCTCAAGGACGCGTTCACGGTCGTGCGCGGCAACGGCCAGCGCAAACTGGCCGTCTTTGCCGACCCCAACTGCGGCTTCTGCAAGCGCTTCGAGCGCGACCTGGCCAAGCTCGACAACGTCACCATCCACACCTTTCTGTACCCGGTGCTGGGCAAGGATTCCGAGCAAAAGTCGCGTGCCATCTGGTGCGCCAAAGACCGCGCCAAGGCTTGGGACGACTGGATGCAGCGCAGCGTGGTGCCCCCCGAGCCCAAGGCGGACGCCAAGTGTGACACGACGGCCCTGGAACGCAATCTCGCCTTTGGGCAAAAATACCGCATCACCGGCACGCCCACCACCATCCTGGCCAACGGCACGCGCGTGCCCGGCGCGGTGGGGCTGGACCGCCTGGAACCCTTGCTGGCGCAAGCCAGCGCTGCCGGCAAATGAGCCGCGACGCCGCGCGCACGGCGGCCGCCCTCCGCTACACGGTGGAAGTGGCCGACGCCCACGCCCACCTGTGGCGTGTGACGTTGGCAGTCGACCACCCCGCGCCGCGCCAGCGTGTGAGCCTGCCGGTGTGGATCCCGGGCAGCTATTTGGTGCGCGAATTCGCCCAGCACCTGCTGTCCCTGCGCGCCACCGCGGACGGTCGGCCCGTTGCCCTGCGCGCGCTGGACAAAAACACCTGGCAGGCCGAGTTGGACAACGGCGCAGCGACGCTGGAGCTGACGGCCGAGGTCTATGCCTTCGACCCGTCGGTGCGGACCGCGTACCTGGACGCGCAGCGCGGCTTCTTCAACCCCACCAGCCTGTGCCTGCGCGTGCATGGCCGCGAAGACGAGCCGCACACGCTGACGCTGCGGCCCAACCGCTGGACACGCGGCTGGCGCGTGGCCACGGCGCTGCGGCCGCTGCCCAGCGGCCGCACCCGGCACGCGGCCTCCGCCCGCTGGCGCTGGGCCGAGGGCGATGGGTTCGGCCCCTACTGGGCCGCCGGCTACGACCAACTGGCCGACAGCCCGGTGGCGATGGGCGACTTCTGGTGCGGCGACTTCAAGGTGCGCGGCGTACCGCACCGATTCGTGGTCAGCGGCGCACCCGCCGGGTTCGACGGCGAGCGGCTGCTGCGCGACACCGCCCATATCTGCGAGGCCGCCATGACTTTGTGGCATGGCCCGCGCGGCACTCCGCCCATCGACCGTTACGTTTTCCTGCTGCAGGCCACGCACGACGGCTACGGCGGCCTGGAACACCGCCACAGCACCGCGTTGGTGTGTGCACGCACCGACCTGCCTCTGCAGCCGCTGCCCGATCAGCCTGCCTCGACCGCGCTGCGCGCCAGCGACGGCTACACCACGCTACTGGGACTGATCAGCCACGAATACTTTCACACCTGGAACGTCAAGCGGCTGCGCCCGCGCGAGTTCACCCGCTACGACTACGACCGCGAAAACCACACCGAGCTGCTGTGGTTTTTCGAAGGCTTCACGAGCTACTACGACGACCTGTTGCTGCTGCGCGCGGGCCTCATCGACGCCCCGACCCACCTGCAGCTGCTGGCCAAGACGATCAACCAAGTGCTGCAAACCCCCGGCCGCCACGTGCAAAGCGTGGCGCAGGCCAGTTGGGACGCCTGGATCAAATACTACCGCGTGCAGGAAAACACACCCAACGCCACCGTCAGCTACTACACCAAGGGGGCCCTGGTGGCGCTGTGTCTGGACCTGACGCTGCGCGCCGAGGGCCGCGCCACGTTGGACGACGTGATGCGCGCGCTGTGGCAGCGTTGTGACGGCGGCCCCATGCGCGAAGCTGACCTGCGCACCGTGCTGCGCCAACTGGCCGCACGCCGCCTGGACGCCGAACTGGACGCCTGGGTCCACGGCACCGACGAGCTGCCGCTGCGGCCACTGCTGGAGCGTGGCGGCATACGCTGGCAGGAAGAACCCGCCCCACTCGCCCAGCAACTGGGCGTGCGTGTGGACGAGAGCCAGGGCGTGCGGCTGCGCAACGTGCTGCGTGGCAGTGCCGCCGAAGCGGCGGGCATGGCCGCCGGCGACGAGTGGCTGGCCGTCGAGCGCGCCCGGGAGGTCTGGCGCGTGCGCCGGCTCGACGACGTCGCGCTGCACGCCCGCGGATTGACCGCCGGTGAGCCGCTGACGGCCTGGGTGGTGCGCGATGGCCGCGTGCTGCGCTGCACGCTGAGTTGGCCACCACCGGCCGTGGCGGTGCAGCTGCTGCCCGGCGCCGATAGCCGCCACCCCCTCATGGGGCCGGGCACGCGACCGCCTGCCGCTGCGCGGCCTACTCGCCGCGGAACTGCGGCGCGCGCTTCTGCAAGAAAGCGGTGACACCCTCCACGTAATCGTGCGTGCGACCGAGCGCCGACTGAAGGTCGCGCTCGACCTCGAGCTGCTGCTCGAACGAGCGCTGCAGCGCGCCGCGCAGCAAATGGCGCGTGGCCACCAGCGCGCGCGTGGGCATGGCCGCCAGCCGCTCGGCCAGCGCCAGCGCCGCCGCCAGCGGGTCGTCGGCCACGTCCCAAATCAAACCCCAGTCTTTGGCTTGCTGGGCGGACAACTTGTCCCCCAGCAAGGCCAGACCCATGGCACGCGCCAAGCCCAGGCGCTCCACGGTCAGCCAACTGCCCCCCGCATCCGGAATCAGCCCGATCTTGCTGAACGCCTGTACGAAGCTGGCGTGCGGCGCGGCAATCGTGAGGTCGCAGGTCAGCGCCAGCGACACCCCCGCCCCTGCGGCCACGCCGTTGACCGCGGCCACCGTCGGCACGCGCAGGTTCATCAGCGCGCGCGCGCTGGGATTGAAACATTCGTCGATCACCGGCCCCGGGTTGGCGCGCTCCATCTGTTCGGGGCCAGGCGTGAAGTCCAGCTCCGATAAGTCCAGCCCGGCGCAAAAGCCACGCCCCGCGCCGGTGAGCACCAGCGCGCGCATCGTCCGGTCGGCCTCGACCTCGGCCAGCGCCTGCTGAAACGCGCGGTGCATGGAACGGGTGAAGCTGTTGAGTGCCTGCGGGCGATTCAGCGTGAGCAGCGCGACCGCGCCGCGGCGCTCGAAGCGGATCTCGTCGGCCGGGGGCGTCTCGGCAAGCGTCGTGGTCATCCATCGTCTCCTCTGGTTAGGGGGCAAGCACGGCGGGCAGCTTGCGCTACAGTCGCTGCGTCACACCCCATCTCGATTTCGTTTTCCATTGTGCCACCCCGTCCCGAGGACTCCCACATGAGCGAGACCACCCCCACCTACGAAACCCTGCTGATCCACACCGAAGGCCCGGTCGGCGTCATCACGCTCAACCGGCCCAAGCAGCTCAACGCGCTCAACGACCAGCTCATGACCGAGTTGGGCCAGGCGCTCAAGGCGTTCGACGCCGACGACGCCATCGGCTGCATCGTGCTGACCGGCAGCGAAAAGGCCTTCGCCGCCGGCGCCGACATTGCCGCCATGGCGCGCTACACCTTCTCGGACGTCTACGGCAGCGAGTACATCACCCGCAACTGGGAGGCGCTGCGCCACGTGCGCAAGCCGGTCATCGCAGCCGTCGCCGGCTTCGCCCTGGGTGGCGGCTGTGAGGTCGCCATGATGTGCGACATCATCATCGCTGCCGACAACGCGCGCTTTGGCCAGCCCGAGGTCAAGATCGGCGTCATCCCGGGCGCCGGCGGCACGCAGCGGCTGCCGCGCGCGATCGGCAAGTCCAAGGCCATGGAGCTGGCGCTGACGGGCCGCATGATGGATGCCGCTGAAGCCGAGCGTGCCGGGCTGGTGAGCCGCGTCGTGCCGCTGGACAAGCTGATGGACGAGGCGATGGCGATGGCGCTGTCGATCGCGGCCATGCCCCGGCTGGCCGTGCTGGCGGCCAAGGAAGCCATCAACCGCGCCTTCGAGGGGTCGCTGGCCGACGGCTTGGCGTTCGAGCGCCGCATGTTCCACGCCATGTTCGCCACCGAAGACCAAAAAGAAGGCATGGCCGCCTTCCTGGAGAAGCGCACGCCGCAGTTCCGCCACCGCTGACGGCCACGGCAGCCGGTTGGTTTTTCGCTATAATGCGGCCCTCGTTGGCGCTTTAGCTCAGCCGGTTAGAGCGACGGAATCATAATCCGCAGGTCCGGGGTTCGAATCCCTGAAGCGCCACCAAGAATGCTCCCAAGCCCGCCCGAGTGCGGGCTTTTTTGTTGCCCCGCGCAGCCCCCCTTGAAAACACGTCGCCAAGGCCCTATCATTAGCACTCGTCAGCGGTGAGTGCTAACACACGGCATCCGCCGCTCGCTCTTCCTCTTCTACTTCCTCTCATCGTCCTTTCGACAGGAGATCGCATGAAACTTCGTCCTCTCGCCGATCGCGTGATCGTCAAGCGTCTAGAAAACGAGACCAAGACCGCCTCGGGCATCGTGATCCCGGACAACGCGGCCGAGAAGCCCGATCAAGGCGAAGTGCTGGCCGTCGGTCCCGGCAAGACCAACGACAAGGGCGAGACCAAGCCCCTGAGCGTCAAGGTCGGTGACCGCGTGCTGTTCGGCAAGTACAGCGGCCAAACCGTCAAGGTCGACGGCGAAGAGCTGCTGGACATGAAGGAAGACGACCTGTTTGCCGTCATCGAGAAGTGATCCCGACCCCCGTGGTCTGACGTCCATCACTCACTCATTTGCAAAGGAATCTGAACTATGGCAGCCAAAGACGTGGTTTTCGGCGCTGATGCGCGCCATCGCATGGTCGAGGGTGTGAACATCCTGGCCAACGCCGTCAAAGTGACCCTGGGCCCCAAGGGCCGCAACGTGGTGCTCGAGCGCTCGTTCGGCGCCCCCACCGTGACCAAGGACGGTGTGTCGGTCGCCAAGGAAATCGAGCTCAAGGACAAGCTGCAGAACATGGGCGCCCAGATGGTCAAGGAAGTGGCGTCCAAGACCAGCGACAACGCTGGTGACGGCACCACCACCGCGACCGTGCTGGCCCAGGCCATCGTGCGTGAGGGCATGAAGTACGTCGCCGCTGGCATGAACCCGATGGACCTCAAGCGCGGCATCGACAAGGCCGTCGAGGCGCTGGTGGCCGAGCTCAAGAAGATCAGCAAGCCCACCACCACCAGCAAGGAAATCGCCCAGGTCGGCGCCATCTCGGCCAACAGCGACGAGTCGATCGGCCAGATCATCGCCGATGCGATGGACAAGGTCGGCAAGGAAGGCGTGATCACCGTCGAAGACGGCAAGAGCCTGCAAAACGAGCTGGATGTCGTCGAAGGCATGCAGTTCGACCGCGGCTATCTGTCGCCCTACTTCATCAACAACCCGGACAAGCAGGTCTGCGTGCTGGAGAACCCGTACGTCCTGCTGCACGACAAGAAGATCAGCAACATTCGCGACCTGCTGCCCGCGCTGGAGCAAGTGGCCAAGGCCGGCCGTCCGCTGCTGATCATTGCCGAGGACGTCGAAGGCGAGGCGCTGGCCACGCTGGTGGTCAACACCATCCGCGGCATCCTGAAGGTGTGCGCGGTCAAGGCCCCGGGCTTCGGCGATCGCCGCAAGGCCATGCTGGAGGACATCGCCATCCTGACCGGCGGCAAGGTCATCGCCGAAGAAGTTGGCCTCACGCTCGAGAAAGTCACGCTGGCTGACCTGGGTCAGGCCAAGCGCGTCGAAGTGGCCAAGGAAAACACCACCATCATCGACGGCGCGGGCAAGGCCGAGGACATCGAGGCGCGCGTCAAGCAGATCCGCGTGCAGATCGAAGAAGCCACCAGCGATTACGACCGCGAGAAGCTGCAAGAGCGCGTGGCCAAGCTGGCCGGCGGTGTGGCGGTGATCAAGGTGGGGGCGGCCACCGAGGTCGAAATGAAGGAGAAGAAGGCCCGTGTCGAAGACGCGCTGCACGCCACCCGTGCCGCAGTCGAAGAGGGCATCGTGCCCGGCGGTGGCGTGGCGCTGCTGCGCGCCCGTCAGGCCGTGGGTGAACTCAAGGGCGCCAACCCCGATCAAGACGCGGGTATCAAACTGGTGATGAAGGCCGTCGAAGCGCCCCTGCGCGAGATCGTGGCCAACGCCGGTGGCGAGCCCTCGGTCGTGATCAACAAAGTGCTCGAAGGCAAGGGCAACTTCGGCTTCAACGCCGCCAACGACACCTATGGCGACATGATCGAGATGGGTATTCTGGACCCGACCAAGGTGACCCGCACCGCGCTGCAAAACGCGGCGTCGGTGGCTGGCCTGATGCTGACCACCGAGTGCATGGTTGCCGAAACGCCCAAGGCCGAAACCCCGGCGCCGGCTGGCGGCGGCATGGGCGGCATGGGTATGGACATGTGAGCAGCCGACCACGGCACATCACATCCTGACCACTCGCGGGGGCGATGCCCCCGGCGAGTCGGCAAAAAACCCGCTGGGGACGTTTCCGCCTCAGCGGGTTTTTTTCATGGCCGGCTGGCGACACCGAGCGCGCGGTCATCGATACCGCGGTCGTTCAACAGGGCCCGGACCTCGCGCTCATACGCCTGCAACCGGGACACGGCGCGGGCGCGTTGCTCGGGTGTGGCCTGCCGCTCGTGCCAATCGGCCAACCAGCGGCACCCTGCACGCCACAGTGCATCCTGGTAGGCGGCGAGTTCGGGATCGGGCGAGCGCCAGGTGCGCGCCCACAGCACGCGCACCAGCGGCGTTGCGCGGCATCCAGCCGGGCATGCCAGTGGCCAGTCCTTGCCATCGTTGCAGCAGTTCCACGATCGCGGGCAGTTGCTCCGCCCGATACCATGCATGCCAGCGACGCCGCCCCCCCAAGGGCACAGGCCAACGCCAGCGCCCTCGCGAACGGGTTGACTTCGGGGTCGCGGCGATACGCATGGCAGGTGGATCGTCCCACGACAGCCGGGTTTCCGGCGCTTCGGACCGGTGCGCTCACCCCCGCGCCTCACGCTCGCGGCTGAGGGCCATGAAGCGCGCCAAGTGGTGATCCTCGTCGCCGTATTCGTGGTCGATCATGACCAAGCGTTTGGCGTAGTGCGCCAGCGGCAGCTCCCAGGTCATGCCCATGCCGCCATGGAGTTGGATGCTCTCCTCGGCCAACTGAATCCCGCTGCGCCCGATGGTGACCTTGGCGGCAGCGATGCGTCGGTCGCGTTCATGCGTATCGCCATCATCGAGCGCGGCTGCCGCGTTGATGACGGCCGAGCGCGCTTGCTGCACCGCCATCCATAGATCCACCGCCCGGTGATGCAGGGCTTGAAAGCTGCCGATGGGACGCCCGAATTGACGGCGCGTTTGCAAGTACTCGCGCGTCATGGCAAAGGCCACCTCCATCGCACCCAACCCCTCGGCGCACAAAGCCAGGGTGCCACACGCCAGCCCGTGGGCCAGCACGGGCGCGGCGTGCGCGGGCCCCACCACCAGCGCATCGATGGGCAGCGGCACGGCCGACAGCACCAGATCGGCGGCGGCTCCACCATCGACCCGCCGATAGGCTCGCACCGTCACGCCGGGCGCGCTGCGGGGTACCCAAAACAGCGCCAGCCCCTCGGCGTCCCGCGCCCCACCACCGAGTCGCGCCGAGACCAGCCAACCGCTGGCCTGCCCGCCATAGGGCACCACGGCTTTGTGGCCATCGAGCACCCAGCCGCCGGCATCGCGCTGCGCCGTGGTGGCGATGGCGGTCGGCTCGACGGGCCCATCGGGCTCGTGGTGCGCCAGCGCCACCACCGCGCCCTGGG
>NZ_CALIND010000059.1:0-5186 GCF_938045175.1 uncultured Tepidimonas sp. | reverse complement strand
CATTGCGATGTGTCCGACCACCGCTTCGAGCAACGCGGCCTGTTGCATGCGGTGCTGGCGCTGCCAGAGGATGTCGGCGACACGCCCTACCCACACTCGCGCGCGGGGGACAGCGCCCTGCACGTGATCGTGGTGCACCTGGGGCTGATCCACGCCAGCCGCGAACGGCAGGTGCGCGCGCTGGGCAACTATGTGGCGCAGCACGTGCCGCCGCAGGCGCCGCTGTTGGTGGCGGGCGATTTCAACGACTGGGGCGAGCAGCTGCACGCGCCGCTGGCGGCCCTGGGGCTGCATACCGCTGCGCAAGCGCGCGTGCCGACGTATCCGTCGCGCTGGCCGCTGCTGCCGTTGGACCGCATCTACGCGCGGGGGGCGCAGGTGCAATCCGTGGCCGTGCCGCCGCGCGGGGAGTGGGCGCGCTGGTCCGACCACCTGCCGCTGGTGGCGGAGGTCGAGTTGGCATGACCGCTACCCTGCAACCAGGGCATCACCTGCGCCTGCTGGAGGGAGGGCGCGCCTTGTTCCCAGCCATGGTGCAAGCCATGGAGCGCGCGCGCCGCCTGATCCACGTCGAGACGTACATCTTCGTGTTCGCCAACGCATCACTGGCCGTCGCCGAGGCGTTGGTGCGCGCCGCCCAGCGCGGCGTGGAGGTGCGGCTGGTGGTCGATGCGGTGGGCACGCCCGAGATTCCGCCCGAGTGGCAGCGCCGCTTTGCCGACGCCGGTGTGCAGTGGCGCACCTATGCCCCGCTGGGGCGGCTGGGGCTGCTCATCCCCAGCCGCTGGCGTCGGCTGCACCGCAAGCTGTGCGTCGTCGATGGCGTGGTGGGGTTTTGCGGCGGCATCAACCTGATCGATGACCAGGACGACGTGGTGCTGGGGCGGCTGGCGCAGCCACGGCTGGACTATGCGATGGAGGTCAGTGGCCCGCTGGTGGCGGAGATGCTGGCGACGATGGAGCGGCTGTGGTGGCGGCTGCAGGCGGTGGGGCAGATGCGCGAGCACGCTTTTCGCGCGGCGTGGCGCAATGCCTGGCGGTCGTCGTCCGGCGCGGTGATGGGACTGCCGCGCCGTTGGCGCCGCTGGCTGCGTCACAGGCAAGCCACCGCAGCGGACGAGGCGGCTGCGGTCGTGCAGGGCGCGCGTGCCGCGATTCTCTGGCGCGACAACGTGCGTCACCGGCACGACATCGAGCGCGCGTACCTGAGTGCGATCGAAGGCGCGCGCCGGGAGGTGATCATCGCCAATGCTTATTTCATCCCGGGTCGGCGGCTGCGGCATGCGCTGGCGCAAGCGGCGGCACGTGGCGTGCGCGTGCGGCTGCTGGTGCAGGGCAAGTACGAGCGGTTTTTGCAGTACCACGCGCCGCGCCCGGTGCACGCCTGGCTGCTGCGCCGGGGCGTCCAGATCCACGAATACGCGCCCAGCGCGCTGCACGCCAAGGTGGCGCTGGTCGATACCCACTGGGCGACGGTGGGCTCGACCAATCTGGACCCCATTAGCTTGCTGCTGGCGCGCGAGGCCAATGTGGTGACGACGGACGCGCGCTTCGTGCGCCAGTTGCGCGCGCGCCTGGACCACCTGCTGCACACCGCGGGCGTGGCGCTGGAGTTGAGCGCCCTGCAGCGCCGCCCGTGGCACGAGCGCGCGCGCGACTGGGTGGCGTTTGCGGTGATGCGCGCGGTGCTGTTCATCACCGGGCACCGGTATTGATGGCGGGGTTCACGGTCTGGTGTTAGGATGGATGCATGCTGATGAAAGCCCCCGAGACCATGACCGACGCCACCACCGCCGATGAAGGCGTGCCCGTTTCCGTGCGCATCCGCGAGCGCATCAAAGCGGCGCGCAAGCGCTATCACGCCAATGACAACATCGCCGACTTCATCCAGCCCGGCGAGCTGGAGCAGCTGCTCGACGAGGTGGCCGAGAAGATGCAGGCGGTGCTGGACGCGATGGTCATCGACACCGCCAACGACCACAATACGGAAGACACCGCGCGCCGGGTGGCCAAGATGTACCTCAAAGAGGTGTTCGCGGGCCGCTATGTCAAGGCGCCGACGATCACCGAGTTCCCCAACGCCGAGCACTTGAACGAGCTGATGATCGTGGGGCCCATCACCGTGCGCAGCGCGTGCAGCCACCACTTCTGCCCGGTCATCGGCAAGGTGTGGATCGGCGTCATGCCCAACGAGCACACCAACGTAATCGGCCTGAGCAAGTACGCCCGCCTGGCCGAATGGATCATGGGCCGGCCCCAGATCCAGGAAGAGGCGGTGGTGCAGCTGGCCGACTTGATCCAGGAAAAAACCCAGCCCGACGGACTGGCCATCGTGATGGAGGCGACACACTACTGCATGGCGTGGCGTGGCGTCAAGGACATGGACAGCCGCATGATCAACTCCGTCATGCGCGGGGTGTTTTTGAAGGATGCCAACCTGCGGCGCGAATTTTTGTCGCTGATCCCGCGCCAAGACGGCGCCCGTTGAGGGGGGAAAGCCATGCTGGTGAGGCTTTTGTACGTCAGCCGGGCGCGGCCGGAGCATACCGCGCAGGACATCGAGGACATTCTGCACGCCGCGCGCCACCACAACCTGCACAACGGCATCACGGGCATTCTGTGTTACGGCGGCGGTATCTATCTGCAAGCCATCGAGGGCGGGCGCGGCGCCGTCAACCGGCTGTACCGCCAGATCATCGAAGACCCGCGCCACCACGACGTGGAGCTGTTGCTGTACGACGAAATTACCGAGCGGCGCTTCGGCGGCTGGACGATGGGGCAGGTCAACCTGACCAAGCTCAACACGTCCATCGTGCTGAAATATTCCGAGCGGCCCGAGTTCGACCCTTACCGCGTCTCGGGCAAGGTGTCGCTGGCGCTGCTGGAGGAGCTCATGGCCACGGCCAGCATCATCGGCCGGGTGTGAGCGTCGGTCGAAACGTTGCCGAGCCTGTGGCAGCGTGCGCGCGACCGCGGCTGCTGGGGTGCGACTTCACCCGTGCGCCCACGCGGCGCAAGCCGATCGTGCATGCGGTCGGCCGTTTGCTCGGGCCGGCGGGCGCGCTGCAGCAGCACGAAGCCGGTCACCCCTGCTGGGGGTTGCCGCCGTTCGATCCTCTGGAGGGCTGGATCGTCACCGCCGGCTGCACACCGGACAGTCCGGCTGGCGCGGAAACGCCACCTCGCTAAAGGCCAGCCCACGGCCGTCGAGCATCAACAGCCGGCCCACCAAGCGTGAGCCCATGCCCACGATGAGCTTGAGCGCCTCGGCCGCCTGTAGCGTGCCGATGATGCCGACCAAGGGCGCGAACACGCCCATCGTCGCGCAGCGGGTTTCCTCCAGCGCGTCGGTGTCGGGGAACAGGCAGGCATAGCATGGCGACGCGGGCTGGCGGGGGTCGTAGACCGACAGCTGCCCGTCGAAGCGGATGGCCGCGCCGGACACCAGCGGCACGCCATGGCGCACACTGGCGCGGTTGATGAGGTGCCGGGTGCGGAAGTTGTCGGTGCAGTCCAGCAGCACGTCGGCACCGGGAAGCACGCGGTCGAGCAGCGCGTCGTCGGCGCGTTGGACGAGCGCCTCGATGCGCACCTCGGGGTTGATGGCGTGCATGGCCACTTGCGCGGATTGCACCTTGGGCAGACCGACGCGCGACAGGTCGTGCGCGATTTGTCGCTGCAGGTTGGTGGCGTCCACCGTGTCGGGGTCGATGAGGGTGATGCGGCCAACGCCGGCACTGGCCAGGTACAAGGCCACGGGTGAGCCCAGCCCCCCCGCGCCCACCACCACCGCGTGCGCGGCGAGCAGCCGTTCTTGGCCGTCGATGCCGATGTCGTCGAGCAGGATGTGGCGCGAGTAGCGCAGCAGTTGCTCGTCGGTCATGGGCGGGCAGGGCGTTAGGTTGGTCAGTTGGCCGCGCCGTCGTCTTTGGCTGGGCGCTCGCTGGCGGTCTTGCTGACCGCCACCGGCAGACCCTTGAGCTGGTTGAGTGCTTGCTGCAGCTGGAAGTCCTTGTCCGAGCCAAACTCGGGCAGCAGGCGGGCGTCCGGGTTTTTGCGCCGTTCTTCTTCCAGTCGCTGGCGGGCCGCCTCGCGCTCGCGCTCGCGCTGGCGCGCGGCTTCGCGTTCGGCTTCGTTCATGGGGCGCTCATCGGGGCCGGCCAAGTGCTTTTCCAGATCCGCCTCGCGCGTGCGCAGCGCGGCAAACAGGTTGCCTTCGGGCGTTTCGTCCACCCACACGTCGGGCACGATGCCTTTGGCCTGGATGGAGCGGCCGCTGGGTGTGTAGTAACGCGCGGTGGTGAGCTTGAGCGCGGTATCGGGCCCCAGCGGGCGCACGGTTTGAACCGAGCCCTTGCCGAAGGTCTGGCTGCCCATGATGGTCGCGCGCTTGTGGTCTTGCAGCGCACCGGCAACGATTTCGCTGGCCGAGGCTGACCCTTCATTGACCAGCACCACGAGCGGGATGCGCTTGAGCAAGCCGTTGGTCTGCTCGGTCAGGCGGGCGATCGGGTCGTTGCCGGCGCGGCGCAGGTAGTCACGCGGGCGGGCCCGGTAGGTGGCTTTGCTTTCTTCGAGCTGGCCGTCGGTCTTGACCACCACAGCGTCGTCCGGCAAAAACGCCGCCGACAGTCCGATGGCCGCGTCCAGCAGGCCGCCAGGGTCGTTGCGCAGGTCGAGCACCAAGCCCTTGAGCTGCGGTTCCGCGCGCACGATCTCTTCGACCTTGCGTGCAAAGTCCTCTAGCGTGCGTTCTTGGAACTGCGATACGCGCACCCAGGCGTAACCGGGCTCGACCACCTTGGCGCGCACGCTCACCGTCTTGATTTCTTGCCGCGTGATCGTGACCGGGAAGGTGCGGTTTTCGTCGCGGCGAAAGATGGTCAGCGTGACCCGGGTGTTGGGCTCACCGCGCATGCGCTTGACCGCGTCGTTGATGGTCAGGCCTTTGACGGGCGTATCGTCGATCTTGGTGATCAGGTCGCCGGCTTTGAGACCGGCGCGGAAGGCGGGCGAGTCCTCGATCGGCGACACCACTTTGACCAGACCATCCTCCATGGTGATTTCGATGCCGACACCCACGAAGCGGCCCGACGTGCCCTCGCGAAATTCCTTGAAGCTCTTTTTGTCGAAATACTGCGAGTGGGGGTCGAGCGCCGACACCATGCCCGAGATGGCGTCGGTGA
>NZ_CALIND010000058.1:0-16074 GCF_938045175.1 uncultured Tepidimonas sp. | reverse complement strand
TAAACGTCAATCATAGGCGAAAAAAAGCGCCCACCAGCGGTGGGCGCGTCAAGCACCATGGGGTGCACTCTACCAGGAGTCGGTGCGCGGCCGCTCTGTGTGGGAGCGGCACGCGTGCATCACTTGTAGCCGGCGCGGTCGAGCATTTGCTGCACCTTGGGCAGATTTTTGGCCACGACCGCGAGCGGAATGGTCTCGCGCTTGAAAGCGTCGCCGCCGATGGCCTTGAGCGCGGGGTTGTCGATCTTGACGCCGCGCGCCGCCGGGTACTCGTTGTTGCCGTTGGCGAAGTAGTCTTGTGCAAACGGGCTGGCCAAAAATTCCATGAACTGCACCGCGGCGTCCAGGTTCTTGGTGTGGCGCGCCACGGCGGCGCCGGCGATATTGATGTGCGTGCCCGTGGTGGCTTGGTTGGGGAAGACCACGCGCACGCGCTCGATCACCGTGCGGTCTTCGGGCTTGTCGGATTTGACCAGCCGCGCCAGATAATAGCTGTTGGTCAGCGCCACACCGCACTCGCCGCTGGCCACGGCGCGGATCTGGTCGGTGTCGCCCCCTTTGGGCGGGCGCGCCATGTTGGCGACCAACCCGTTGAGCCAGGCTTGGCCTTTTTCATCCCCCATGCGTTCGATGACGGTGGCAAACAGCGACAGGTTGTACGGGTGCGAGCCGCTGCGTGTGCACAGCAGGCCTTTGAGCTTGGGGTCGGCGAGTTGCTCGTAAGTGGCGACGTCTTCGGCCTTGACGCGCAGCGGGTCGTAGACAATGACGCGCGCCCGCGTCGAAAAGCCGGTCCAGGTTACGCCTTCGGGTGTGCGCGCGGCACGCAGCTCGGGCGGGATGGCCGCGTCGAGCTTGGCCGACCGGATGGGGCGGAACAGCCCCTGCGCGTCGGCGGCGGCCATGCGCGCGGCATCGACCAGCAGCACCACGTCGGCAGGGGAGGCGGCGCCTTCAGCACGCAGCCGCGCGACAATGCCGGCGTCGTCGCTGTCGACACGCTTGATGGCGATGCCCGTGGTGCGGGTGAAGGTGTCGTAGATGACTTCGTCACCGGGGTAGTGGCGCGCCGAGTACAGGTGCAGCACCTTGTCCTGCGCCGCGGCGATCGCGGGCATGAGCAGCGGGGTGGCCAGTGTCAGGGCGGCCAGCGTGCCTTGTACGAAGCGGCGACGCAGCGGTGAAGGACGGTTCGACATGGGTAGAGCTCCTTGTGGCGATGAGGGTCTGACAGTGCATCGGCCACGGCGATCGATGCAGCCGGTGCGATGACGAGAGGGATAATACCACAAACAAGAATCATTATCGTTATGGAGAGAGAAAAGCAAACTTTTTTACCGATGCCATCTCGGCGGCAGTGGCTGGCAGGGAGCGCTGCGGCACTGGCGGCCTGGATGTTAGGCGGCTGCGCAACACCGCCCCCTCCGTCGCCACCTGCTGTTCCGGCGCCACCGCCCGAGCCGCCCCTGCGGCCGCCGCGCATCGGGTTGGCGCTGGGCGGGGGCGCGGCACGGGGGTTTGCCCACGTGGGGGTGATCCAGGTACTCGAGCGCGAGGGCATCCGCCCCGACTTGGTGGTGGGCACGTCGGCGGGCAGCCTGGTGGCGGCGCTGTATGCGCATGGCTTGGGCGGTGCGGCGCTGGAGCGTGCAGCGCTGGAGATGGAGGAGGCGACCATCGCCGATTGGACAGTGCCGATTTTCAACCGCGGGCTGCTGCGCGGCGAGGCGCTGGCGCGCTACGTCAACCGCATGGTGCAGGGGCGGCTGATCGAGGCGATGCCGCTGCCGCTGGGCATTTTGGCCACCGACCTGGCGACGGGCCAGCCGGTGCTGTTTCGGCGCGGCGACACGGGCTTGGCGGTGCGCGCCTCGAGTGCGGTGCCGGGGGTGTTTTCGCCCGTGGCCATCGCTGGTCGCACCTATGTCGATGGCGGCCTGGTGGCGCCGGTACCGGTGGAGCAGGCGCGCGAGATGGGCGCCGAGCTGGTGTTGGCGGTGGACATCTCCAGCCCTGCCGAGCCGCTGGTGCAGACCGATCCGGTGCGGGTGCTGCTGCAAACCTTCACCATCATGGGGCAGACCATCAACCGGCATGTGCTGGCGCGCGCCGACGTCGTGGTGCGCCCAGCACTCGACGGGGTGGGCAGTGCCGACTTTGCGGCGCGCCAGCGCAGCATTGCGGCTGGACGCGCGGCCATGCAGGCCGCCTTGCCCGCGCTGCGCGAGCGCCTCGTCGCGTTGCGCCAGCCGCTGCCCTCGGGCCGCGCGTAAAACGTCACCCGTTTCGCGGGCGTTTCTGCCGTTGCGGCGGCACCCATGATGTCATCTCGCCGTCAACCTGGGCGCGGTTGTTGCGCTCCCTGCTAGGTTGGTCTACCATGGGCCCATGGTGGAGACGAGCGTATGAGGCCTTCGGAAGCCTTGGTCTTGAACCGTGCGGCCATTCGGCAAGTGGTCGAGTCGCACCGCGCCTGCAACGCTCGGGTGTTTGGTTCCGTCCTGCGTGGCGAGGACACCGACGGCAGCGACTTGGACATCCTGATTGATCCCACGCCGGAGACCACCCTTTTCGACATCGGAGCCATCCGTCACGAACTCAGCACGCTTCTGGGCGTGCCTGTCGATGTGCTGACGCCCAACGCACTGCCCGACCACTTCCGGGCTTCGGTGCTGGCACAGGCTCGCCCGGTATGAACCGCGATCGGCAACGCCTGGTGGACTATCTAGGGCACATCGCGCAGGCCATCGAGCGCATCGACCGCTATACCCGAGACATCGACGAGGCCGAATTTCTGAACCATGATCTGGTTCAAGACGCGGTGATTCGAAATGTCGAGATCATCGGCGAGGCCAGCAACAAGATCCTGACATACTATCCCGAATTTGCGGCTGCCCACCCGGAGCTGCCGTTGTCGTTTGCTTACCAAATGCGCAACGCCGTTGCGCACGGCTATTTCAAGGTGGACTTTGAAATCGTCTGGAGGACGATTCACCGCGATCTGCCGGGGCTGTACGAACGGGTGCGCTCGCTGGTGGACCACCCTCAGGCACCGCCGGCTGCGGACGTGGCGAAAAAAAGCCCCGCCAGCGGCGGGGCTTGAAGGGTCCCTGAATCCGATTTCGAAGAGACCCGAGGAGACAACTCGTGACAATGGCCCCGGGCGTCAGCCCGCGCTGCTGCTGCGGCGCGGGCGCGCCGGTGCCTTGGCGGGGGCGGCCGCCGTGGTGTTCGCGTGCAGGTGTTGCTGGGCCTGCTCGGCGGCCTGGTGAAACTGCTGGGCCGCCAGCTCGTTGGCCTGCCGCACGGCTTGCTGGATGGTTTCCATGGCCGAGGTGGCGGCGTTGACCGCGTTGCGCATGGCCTCGACGGCGGCTTCGGTGCCAGCCGGGGCATTCTTGGCGATGTTGTCCATCACCGCCTGCGCCTTGAGCTGCACGTCGGCGGCGTTGTGCTCGGCCAGTTCGGTGAAGGCACCGCTGGTGCTGGCAGCGATGTCGTACAGCTGGCGGCTGTAGGCGATGGCTTTTTCGGCCAACGGCTGCAGTAGCGCGGCCTGGCGCTGCAGCAGTTCTTGTGCATCTTTGGCCGACAGCAGGGCCTGCGTCTGATCGGCGGAGTCGCGCAGCGCGGCACGGGTGGCTTGCAGGTTGAGTTCGACCAGCTTTTCGACCCCCTCGAACGCCTTGCGGGTCAGCCCGAAGAGCATGTCGATGTTGGCCTTGTGGGCGGCCGCCAGTTGTTCTGGGGTCAGCATGGTTTCCTCCGAAAGTGGGTGACTGCTTTTGCTGCGCTGCAGCATGCGTTGATTATCACGCATTGCAGGCACCTTGGCAATCCCCCTGTGTGAGGCTAGTGCTTGTGTCGATGATGAATGTCCGGAAAATGCGGATGTCGGTGCGTGATGGCCTGGTGCCGATGCACATGCACATGGGGCTCTCGCCCATCCCAGGCAAAGGCATGTTCATGCTGGTGGTGCTCGTCGTGGACATGGGCATGGCTGTGTTCTAGTGGCTCATGTGTGTGTTCGTGTTCGTGTCGCTCGGTCAGGTGCAGCCAGATGCCCAAAACCATCAACCCGCACGCTACCCAGAACCCGGGTCCAACCGATTCGCCCAACCACCACAATGACACCAAAGCGCCAATGAACGGTGCCACGGAGAAATACGCACCGGCGCGGGCGGTACCCAGGCCTCTGAGCGCAAGCACAAACAACACCAGGCTGATGCCATAGCCCAACAGCCCCACCACCATCGCAGCCAGCACGCCGGGTAGCGTGGGCCAAAGCGTACCCAGGGCCATGGCCGCAGTGACGTTCACACAACCGGCCACAAGCCCCTTGCTGCCCGCGATGAACAACGCATCGGATGCGGATACCTTGCGCGTGAGGTTGTTGTCGATGGCCCAACACAGGCAGGCCAGCACGATCAGCCCCGCGCTCCAGTTCATTCCGGTCTCTGCCGCCCCTTGGGCTGGCCACGACAGAATCAAGCCGCCTGCCACGATGGCCATCATGCCCGCCACCACCCGTCGATCGGCATTTTCCTTGAAGATCACCCAGGCCAAAACGGCTGTGAGCACCGTTTCAAGATTGAGCAGCAAAGAGGCCGTGGCCGCGGCTGTGTGCTGCAGGCCTAGCATCAGGGCTACGGGACCCAACACACCTCCAAACAAGATCGCGCCTGCCAGCCACGGCCAATCGTCCGGTCGCATTCCGGTGGTATGCCAGCCTTGGTCACGCCACAGCCGCGCGGCCATCAAGCCAATACCGCTGCCCAGGTAAAGCAGCCCACCCAGCAAAACTGGCGACACCGACCCCAGTAATAGTTTGGCGAATGGCGTGCTCAAACCGAACAGGACTGCCGCGCCGAGCGCGAACCAAATACTGGCTTTCATGGGGTTGGGGAGAGTTTGCGCAACGGTACGCTGTCGTGAGTATTCCACACGCCGGGCGCGCACTGGCAGCCATCTCCCCGCGGGCGGGTGCCGGCGGATCTTCCTGGCACACTTGGCGTCATGCAGGTGTTTTATGCCACGCAGTTCGTGTTGCCGCTGCCCGCGGGTCACCGCTTTCCGATGGCCAAGTACGCGCTGCTGCGCGACGTGTTGGCCCGCGAGCCGGACATTCGCCTGCGGCTGGCCGAGCCGGCCAGTGACGGCGAGCTGGCGCTGGCGCACACGCCTGCGTACGTCGATGCCGTCGTGCACGGCGCGCTGAGCGCGGCGCAGCAGCGCGAGATCGGATTTCCGTGGAGCCCGGCGATGGTGGAGCGCGCACGTCGCTCCGTGGGGGCGACGGTGCAGGCGTTTCGCGTCGCGTTGGCGGGCGAGGGAGTGGCGGCCAATATCGCGGGCGGCACCCACCACGCCTATCCAGACAAGGGCAGTGGGTTTTGCGTCTTCAACGACGTGGCGGTGGCGGCCCGCCTGTTGCAGGCGGAGTGGGCGCGGCGGGGCGCAGCCCAGCGTGCGTGGCCGCTGCGTGTGGCCATCATCGACCTGGATGTGCATCAGGGCAACGGCACGGCGCGCATCTTCCGCGACGACCCGTCGGTGTTCACGCTGTCGCTGCACGGGGCGCGCAATTTTCCGTTTCGCAAGGAGCCCAGTGACTGTGATGTCGAACTGCCCGACGGCTGCGGCGATGCCGAGTATTTGGAAGCGCTGGAGTGGGCGCTGGGCGAGCTGGAGCGGCGCTTCGCCGCAGACGCGGTGTTGTACCTGGCGGGGGCCGATCCGCACGAGGGCGATCGGCTGGGCCGCCTGAAGCTGACCGACGACGGTATGGAGGCGCGCGACCGGCGCGTGTTCGAATGGGCGTGGCAGCGCCGATTGCCGCTGGCAATGGTCATGGCGGGCGGCTACGGGCACGACATCGCCACCACGGTGCGCGTGCAGTGCAACACCTACCGTGTCGCACTCGCGTACTGGCGGCGCTGGCGGGCGATGGCAGAATCGGGCGAGACCCGTCGACCACAGGAGTATTCCCCGTGACGCATGGCAGCACTGCCACTGAACGGCCCCAGCCTTTGCCCCGATCCCATTACCGCGCCTGGGTGCCCATTGGCACGCGCTGGGCGGACAACGACATTTACGGCCACGTCAACAACGTGGTGTACTACAGTTGGTTCGACACGGCGGTCAACGGTTACTTGATCGGCCGCGGGGCGCTAGACATCCATGTGGGGGACGTGATCGGGCTGGTGGTCGAGACGCAGTGTCACTACTTTGCGTCGCTGGCGTTTCCGCAGCCCGTGGAGGCGGGGCTGCGCGTGGCGCACATCGGCCGATCCAGTGTGCGTTACGAGGTCGGCATCTTTGCCACGGGCGCCGACACCTGCGCCGCGCGGGGGCACTTCGTGCACGTGTACGTGGATCGCGTCAGCCGGCGTCCAGTGCCGGCGCTGCCCGCCGCGCTGCGTCGCGTTTTGGAGGAATTGCAATGAACGCTTCAGTACCCGCTGCGTCGGGGGTCGCCCAAGGCGAACCAGAAATCGCGCTGCCGCGGCTGGAGCTCGATCCGCTGCGTGCGGCGGCGCGCGCCATCGACCCCGCGCAGGTGGAGGCGGCCATCGTCGGGCGGCGTTCGGTGCGCGCCTTTTTGCCGCGGCCGGTGCCGCGGCCGCTGATCGAGCGGCTGCTGCAGGTGGCGGCGCGCGCGCCGTCGGGCACCAACACCCAGCCGTGGAAGGTCTATGTGCTGCAGGGCCGTGCGCGCGACGCGCTGGTCGAGCAGGTGTGCGCCGCGCACGATGCGATCCGTGCCAACCCGGCGCTGGCGGCCGACTATCAGGAGGCCTATGACTACTACCCCAGCCAGTGGGTTAGCCCCTACATCGACCGCCGCCGCGAAAACGGCTGGGGGCTGTACGGGCTGCTGGGCATCGGCAAGGGCGACAAGGACAAGATGCACGCGCAGCACCAGCGCAACTTTCGCTTCTTCGACGCGCCGGTGGGGCTGATGGTGACGATCGACACCGTGATGGGACGCGGCTCGCTCGTGGACACGGGCATGTTTTTGCAAAACCTGATGATCGCCGCGCGCGCGCACGGGCTGGATACCTGCCCGCAGGCGGCCTGGAATGCCTATGCCCGCATCATCCTGCCGCACATCGGCGCCAGCGAGCACGAGATGCTGGTGTGCGGGATGTCGCTCGGCTATGCCGACCCGGACGCGCTGGTCAACCGGTTTGTCACCCCGCGCGAGCCGATCGAGCGCTTCGTGACCTGGGTGGAGTAAGTGCGATGGACGGACATCCGTGCGCATCGGCAAGCGGCGGCCGACCCGCAGTATTGGTGGCGCGGGCGGTCTTTCCCGAGGCCGTCGAGCGTCTGCGCCAGCACTTCGACGTCGAGGACAACCCCACGGACGAAGAGTGGCCGCGCGAGGCGTTGATCCGTCGCCTGCAGGGCAAGGCCGGTGTGCTGCTGACGGGCACCCAGCGCGTCGATGACGCGCTGCTGCGCGCCTGCCCCGCGCTGCGCATCGCGGCCAACATGACGGTGGGCTATAACAACTTCGACGTCGAGGCGATGGATGCGCACGGTGTGGTGGGCACCAACACGCCAGGCGTGCTGACCGAGACCACGGCCGACTTTGGCTTTGCGCTGCTGCTGGCCGCGGCGCGGCGCGTTACCGAGAGCGAGCGCTTTTTGCGCGCCGGGCAGTGGACGCGCTGGTCATACGATTTTTTCGTCGGCGCCGAGGTACACGGCACGACGCTAGGCATTTTGGGCATGGGCCGCATCGGGCAGGCGATCGCGCGCCGGGGCGCGCACGGCTTTGGCATGCGCGTGCTCTACCACAACCGGCACCGGCTGGATGCAGCGGTGGAGGGGGCGTGCCGCGCCACCTGGGTGGACAAGGACACGCTGCTGCGCGAGTCGGACCACTTGGTGCTGGTGCTGCCCTATACACCGCAGAGTCACCACACCATCGGTGCGGCGGAGCTGGCGCGCATGAAGCCCAGCGCCGTGCTGGTCAACCTGGCGCGCGGCGGCATCGTGGATGATGCGGCGCTGGCCGAGGCGCTGCGCGAGCGCCGCATCGCCGCCGCGGGGCTGGACGTGTTCGAGGGCGAGCCGACGGTGCACCCGGGGTTGCTTTCGGTGCCCAACGTGGTGCTCACGCCCCACATCGCCAGCGCCACGCTGCGCACGCGACGCGCCATGGTCGATCTGGCGGTGGACAATCTGATTGCGTATCTGACAGAAGGGCGGGCGCTGACGCCGGTGAACCAGCCGCCCGCGCCGCGCGCGTGACCTGGCGTGCCGGGGGGCTGGCGCACTTGCCTACAATCCGGGGCGTCATTCATCCTGCGGTGGTCGCCCTTCGGGGGTGCCCGCCCGTGCCTTGAGTCCATGCGATGACTCTGCTGTTGATCGTTTTTTTGCCCCTGCTGTTGGGGACTGCGCTGACGGGGGTGCTCGGCGGGCGCTCGCGTCGTGCCGCGGCGCTGGCCGCCGCCGCCGTCACCGTCGGCAGTCTGGTGTTGCTGCTGCTGCAGGCCCCGGCCGCCTGGAGCGGGGTGGGGGAGCGGGCATTTTTCCCTTGGGTGCCCGAGATCGGCCTGCACCTGAGCCTGCGGCTGGACGGGCTGTCGTTGATGTTCGCCGGGCTGATCACGGCCATCGGCCTGCTGATCATCCTGTACGCCAGTTACTACCTGTCGCCACAGGACTCGGCGGCCAAGTTCTACGCGCTGCTGATGCTGTTCATGGCCGCCATGCTGGGCGTGGTGCTGTCGGACAACCTGCTGGTGCTGGTCGTGTTCTGGGAGCTGACCAGTGTGTCGTCCTTTTTGCTGGTGGGCTACTGGAGCCATCGGCCCGATGCGCGCAGCGGTGCGCGCCAGGCGCTGGCCGTCACGGGTGGCGGTGGGCTGGCGATGCTGGGTGGCTTTGTGCTGCTTGGGCTGATCGCGGGCACCTTCGAGATCAGCGAGATGACGGGGCGCGCGGCGGAGATCCAGGCCGATCCACTGTTCCTGCCGGCGCTGCTGTTGATTTTGCTGGGCGCGTTCACCAAGAGCGCGCAGTTTCCGTTCCACTTCTGGCTGCCCGACGCGATGGCGGCGCCCACACCGGTGTCGGCGTACCTGCACTCGGCCACCATGGTCAAGGCAGGCGTTTTTTTGCTGATGCGGCTGCACCCGGTGCTGGCGGGGTCGGGCTGGTTCGAGGCGATCGTGACCACGGTGGGGGCGGTGACGCTGCTGTTTGCGGCCTTCATCGCCCTGTTCAAGCATGATCTCAAGGGGCTGCTGGCGTATTCGACGGTCAGCCACCTGGGGCTGGTGACGTGTCTGGTGGGGCTGGGCTCGCCGCTGGCGGCGGTGGCGGCGGTGTTTCACGTGCTCAACCATGCAACGTTCAAAGCCTCGCTGTTCATGGTGGCGGGCATCGTGGACCACGAGACGCACTCGCGCGATATGCGTCAGCTCGGGGGCCTGTGGGCCTTCATGCCGTGGACGGGGGCGCTGGCGCTGGTGGCCGCCGCCGCCATGGCGGGGGTGCCGCTGACGAATGGCTTTTTGTCGAAAGAAATGTTTTTTGCCGAGGCCGTGACGGCGGCGACATCGCCGTGGGGCGCGCTGCTGCCCGTGGTGGTGACGCTGGCCGGGGCGTTCAGCGTGGCGTATTCGCTGCGGCTGGTGCACGATACCTTCTTCAACGGCCCGCTGGGCGAAGTGCCCAACGCCCACCCGCACGAGCCGCCGCTGGGCATGAAGCTGCCCGTGGCGCTGCTGGTGCTGCTGTGCCTGCTGGTGGGGGTGCTGCCGGCGCTGGTGGCCGGGCCGCTCGTCGATGTCGCCGCCCGCGCCATGGTGGGGGGCGCGTTGCCAGCGTATCACCTGTCTTTGTGGCACGGGTTCAATGTACCGCTGCTGATGAGCGCGCTGGCGCTCGTCGGTGGGGTGGCGCTGTACGCGGCGCTGGTGCGGGGGCGGCGCCTGCACCGCATCGTGTCGGAAGACTGGTTTGGCCGCTGGACGGGGCGTGCGCTGTTCGAGTCGGCCGTGGACGCGCTGTTCGGTGTCGCTGGACGCCTGACGGTGGCGCTGGAAAACGGCTCGCTGCAGCGCTACCTGGTGTGGTTGTTGGGGGCGGCCATCGTGGTGGCGGCCGCGCCATTGGTGGGGCAGCCCATCGGCACGGGTGGGCGCACGCCGTTGGATGCCAACGTGCTGGCCGTGGTGGTGTGGCTGTTGCTCGCGGCGACATGTATCGCCTTGGTGCTGACCCACCACCAGCGCTTCCTGGCCGTGGTGCTGGTGGGGGTCGTGGGGTTGGTGACGTCGCTGACCTTCGTCAGCCTGTCGGCGCCCGATCTGGCGTTGACGCAGCTGTCGGTGGAGCTGGTGTCGACCGTGCTGTTGCTCATTGGGCTGGCGCTGCTGCCCCAGTACACGCCGCGCGAGTCGTCGGCCAACCGCCGGCTGCGCGACGCGGCACTGGCGCTGGCTGCGGGCGCTGGTATCGCCTGGATCGCCTGGGTGATGCTCACGCGCGATCACGCCTCCATCGCCTGGTACTTTTTGGAGCAGTCGCTGCCCAAGGGCGGTGGCAGCAACGTGGTCAACGTGATCCTGGTCGATTTCCGCGGCTACGACACCTTTGGCGAGATCACCGTGCTGGCCATCGCGGCCATCGGCGTGCTGGCACTGATGGAGGGCATGCGCGTGCACCGCCCGCCGGTCGACGAACAGGGGCGGCGCTGGACGTTTGCGCAGCATCCCTTGCTGTTGCGGGTGGCGGCGTCGGTGGTGTTGCCGGTGGCCTTGGTGGTGGCGCTCTACATCTTCATGCGTGGCCACAACATGCCGGGCGGGGGCTTCATCGCGGGCCTGGTGACGGCGGTGGCCATCGTGCTGCAATACATGGCGATGGGGCAAGGTCCCGCCGAAGCGCTGTTGCGTGCCCAGGGCGGACGGCGTTACGTGCGCTGGATCGGATCGGGGCTTGCCATCGCGGGGTTGACGGGGGCGGGGGCCTTCGTTTTTGGTCGGCCATTCCTGACCAGTGCGCATGGGCACCCCTATGTTCCGCTGCTGGGTGAGCTGCCGCTGGCATCAGCCGCGCTGTTCGACCTGGGGGTGTATGCGACCGTGGTGGGCGCCACGTTGTTGACGATCTCCGTCCTCGGGGCGGCGAGCGTCGACGGGCCCCAGTCGGCCGACGGACACCAGGAGCAACGCTCATGAGCATGGAATTTCTCGTCGCCACTGGCATTGGCATGGTGACCGCGTGTGGCGTGTACCTGCTGTTGCGCGGGCGCACCTTCCCCGTCGTGCTGGGCCTGTCGCTGCTCGGCTACGCGGTCAACGTCTTCATTTTCGTCATGGGGCGGCTGTGGACCGATGCCCATCCCATCTTGGTCGGCAATGACCCGGTAGCCGATCCGCTGCCGCAGGCACTGGTGTTGACGGCGATCGTGATCGGCTTTGCCACCACGGGGTTCGTCGTCGAGCTGGCCCTGCGCAGCGCGCACGAGGCGCGCAGCGATCACGTCGATGGCGCCGAGCCGGGCGGCCGCGGTGGCGCGGCGGGCCGTGATGGGGGGGCGGGTTGATGCAGGCCCTGCTGGCATTCTGGGGGACGCATGCGCCCGTGCTGTCGGTGCTGCTGCCGTCGTTGACGGCGGTGGCCTTGTTGTTGCTGGGCGACCACGATGGCCTGTCGGCCCAAGGTGGACCGCACGGCGGCGCGCGCGTGCGCTGGCGGCGCGCGCTCAGCCTGGCGTCGGCCGCGTTGGGCCTGGCCATGGCCGTGGGGCTGGTGGCGCGCGCGGCCAGCGGCGAGCTGATGGTCTACGAGCTGGGCGAGTGGCCCGCGCCGTTCGGCATCGTGCTGGTGTTGGATCGACTGTCGGCCCTGATGGTGCTGCTGACGCAAGCGGTGGCCGTGCCCGTGCTGTGGTATGCCTGCGGCGGCTGGGACGTGCGCGGGCGACATTTCCACGCGGTGTTTCACTTCCAGCTCATGGGGCTCAACGGCGCCTTCCTGACCGGCGACTTGTTCAACTTGTTCGTCTTTTTCGAGGTGCTGCTGATCGCGTCCTACGTGCTGATGCTGCACGGCCTGGGGCGCGAGCGCCTGCGCATGGGCGTGCACTACGTGGTGCTCAACCTGACGGCATCGGCGCTGTTCCTCATTGGGTTGGCGATGTTTTACTCGGTCACCGGCACGCTCAACATGGCCGATGCGGCGCTGCAGGTCGCGCGCCTGGAGGGCGATGCGCTGCGGCTGGCACAGTCGGCAGCGCTGATTCTGCTGGTGGTGTTCGGGCTCAAGGCCGCGCTCGTGCCGCTGTACTTTTGGTTGCCGGGCACCTACGCCGCGGCCAGCGCGCCGGTGGCGGCGCTGTTTGCCCTCATGACCAAGGTCGGGGTGTACAGCATCGTGCGCGTGCACTGGGTGATTTTCGGGGTCGACGCCGGGGCGGCGTCGTTGACGGCGCAGTCGTGGCTGTTGCCGGCGGCGCTGCTGACCAGTGTGCTGGGCGTGCTGGGGGCGTTGGCGGCGCACACCCTGGCACGCATGGTGGCGTACCTGACCGTGTCTTCCGTGGGCACGATCCTCACCGGGGTGGCGCTGTTTACGCCGGCCACGCTGTCCGCGGCGCTGTACTACACGCTGCACAGCACTGTGGTGATCGCGGGTTTGTTCTTGTTCACCGAGCTGGTGGCCGCCCAGCGCGGGACGATGCACGACCGCCTGCAGCCCGCCCCTGCCGTGCGCGAGCCCGTGCTGCTGGGAGTGATGATGCTGTTTGGTGCTGCGTCGGCGGCCGGTCTGCCGCCGCTGCCCGGTTTTTTGGGCAAGCTGATGCTGCTGCAGAGCACGGCGGATTTGCCCGTGCAGCCGTGGGTGTGGGCCGTGGTGCTGGGCGTGGGGTTTATGACCCTGCTGGGCTTGGCGCGGGCAGGGGTGGTGATGTTCTGGCACGTGCAGCCCGATGACGGCAGCGTCACTGCGGCGGGCAGTAGCGCGCGGTTGCTGGCTGCACCGTGGATTTTCATGGGGCTGACGGTGGCGATGGCACTCGCGGCAAGTCCCATCAAGGCCTATACCGATGCGCTGGCCCAGCAGTTGACCGACAAGGATCATTACGCGGCCACCGTGCTGCAGCGCCAAGGTGGCGCGGACGTGCCGACGACGCGGCCGTACGACGGCCGCCGCGTGCTGCCGAACGACGCGGCGCCGACCGGTGCCGCGCAGGAGGACCGCCCATGACCACGCCGACCCCGCGCGCGCCTTTCCACCCCGCCGACGGGACGCCCCGCTGGCGCGTCTGGTTTCCCCATCCCGTGCTGTCGCTGTTGCTGGCGGCGACCTGGCTGGCGTTGTCGCACAGCGTGGCGCTCGTGCACCTATTGACGGCGGTGCTGCTGGGTTGGGGGCTGCCGCGACTGTTGGCCCCGTTTTTGGGTGCGGCCAGTTGCATCCACTGGCCCGGCGCCGTGCGATTGTTCTTCGTGGTGTTGTGGGACATCGTGGTGGCCAATGTGACGGTGGCCCGGTTGACGCTGGGCCCCCTGCAGCGCGTGCAGCCAGCGTGGCTGCGCGTGCCACTGGCCAGCACCCACCCGAGCGTGAACGCTTTGTTTGCCAGCATCATCACGATGACGCCGGGCACCGTATCGGCGGTGGTCGACGAGGAGCGGGGCGAGATCCGCGTGCACGCACTCAACTGCGACGATGCCGCCGCGATGGTGGCGGACATGAAGGCGCGCTACGAGGCGCCCCTGCTGCGGATATTCGGGGTCGATGACGATGCGCATGGTGCATCGGGACGAGGAGGTCGGGGATGAGCAGTGCGCTGTTGGCATGGGCGCTGGACGTGGGCGCGGTGACGGTGGCGGTCTCGGTGCTGCTGTGTGGCTGGCGTCTGCTGCGTGGGCCCGAGCGGCTCGATCGCATCCTGGCGCTCGACACGCTGTACATGGGGATGGTGGCGCTGGTCATCCTGCTGGGGATGCGCTACGACACGCCGCTGCTGTTCGAGGCGGCGTTGATCGTCGCGATGATGGGCTTCGTCTCCACGGTGGCGCTGGCGCGCTACGTGACCCGTGGTGACGTGATCGAGTGACGGAGAGCGACATGACCGTTTGGCTGGAACACCTCGCTGGGGTGCTGATCCTGGTGGCCTCGTTCTTTTTGCTCGTGGGCTCGATTGGACTGGTGCGCTTTCCCGACTTTTACATGCGGCTGCACGCCCCGACCAAGGCCTCGACCCTGGGCGTGGGGGGCGTGCTGCTGGCGTCGATGCTGGTTTCGCTGGTGCATGGGCGGCCCGGCATCGCCGAGCTGTTGATCACGCTGTTCGTGTTTGTGACCGCGCCCGTGTCGGCCAATCTGATGGCGCAGGCCGCACTGCACTTGCGGCTGGCGTCGCGCGCGCCGGTGCCGCGCGACGCGGTGCCCGAGCGCCGTCACGAGCGCTAAGCGCTGGCGTCAGGTACGCAGGCGGTGGGCAGGTCGTAGAAGGCACGGATGCCGTTCCACGCCGCTTCCGGGGTGTCCACGTAAGTAAAGAGCTCGAGGTCCTCGGGCGAGATGACGCCCTCGTCGACCATCACCTCGAAGTCGATCACCCGCTTCCAGTAATCGCTGCCGTACAGGAAGACCGGCACCGGCTTGGCCTTGTGCGTCTGCACGAGCGTGAGCACCTCGAACAGTTCGTCCAGGGTGCCAAAGCCGCCGGGGAAGGCGACCAGCGCCTTGGCGCGCATCATGAAATGCATCTTGCGCAGCGCGAAGTAGTGAAACTTGAAGCGCAGGTGCGGGCTGATGTAGGGGTTGGGCTCCTGCTCGTGCGGTAGCAGGATGTTCAGTCCCACGTTGGGTGCGCCCAGGTCGTGCGCGCCGCGGTTGGCCGCTTCCATGATGCCAGGGCCGCCACCGGTCACGATATAGAGCTTCGCGGCGTCGGGGCAAGACTGGCTATAGGCAGCCACCAATTGCGCGAAGCGCCGGGCTTCGTCGTAGTAGCGCGCGTTACGGCGAATCGCCGCCGCCCTTCGCACGGCCACCGCATCGCCGCTGGCTTGTGCCTCGGCCCACATGGCCTCGGCCTGGGCCGGCTCGCGAAAGCGGGCGCTGCCGAAGACGACGATGGTGTTGTCGATACCCGCCTCGGTCTGCGCGAGGTCGGGCTTGAGCAGCTCGAGCTGAAAGCGGATGCCGCGCGTTTCGCGTCGTAGCAGGAATTCGGGGTCGACAAAGGCCAGCCGATAGGCGTCGGGTGCGGGCCGGCTGCCCTTGTCGGACAGCAGGTGCATCTCGACGACCGCGTCGGCCAGCCGCTGCGTCTGCAGGTCGTGCTCGGGGTCGTGCACCATTAGACGCGCTTGCGGTATTCGCCGGTGCGGGTATCGATTTCGATTTTGTCGCCCTGCTCGACGAAGATCGGCACCATGACCTCGAAACCGGTGGCAATCTTGGCCGGCTTGAGCACCTTGCCCGAGGTGTCGCCCTTGACGGCCGGTTCGGTCCAGGTGACCTCGCGCACGACGGAAGTGGGTAGCTCGATCGAGATGGCCTTGCCTTCGTAGAACACGACCTCGGCGGTCATGCCGTCTTCGAGGTAGTTGAGGGCGTCGCCCATGTTTTCTGCCTCGACTTCGTACTGGTTGTACTCACTGTCCATCCAGACGTACATCGGGTCGGCGAAGTAGGAGTAGGTGCATTCCTTCTTGTCGAGGATGATGTTGTCGATCTTGTCGTCGGCCTTGAAGACGACTTCGGTGCCGCTGTTGTTGAGCAGCGCCTTGAGCTTCATGCGCACGGTGGCGGCACCGCGGCCGCCGCGCTGGTATTCAGTCTTGAGGACGATCATCGGGTCCTTGCCGTGCATGATGACGTTGCCGGCGCGGATTTCTTGAGCGAGTTTCATGGTAGCTTTGGCGGGAGTTCGTCGAACAAACCTAACTGTCAGGTCCCGGACGATTACGTGGCACTTTTATGAAAAGTTCCGGTTTTTCTTTGTACCATCTTTTCATGGCCTCGATGGGCGGGACATGTCCCAGGGCTTTCTGGGGGATGTGGTGATTGTACAGCCAGACGTAGCGA